>NZ_JASCPN010000024.1:0-67706 GCF_029960155.1 Pseudomonas sp. PS01300
GGTCAAGCCCGCTCCCACAAGTACTGCGCCGGCCCCAGGAACATCGCAATACCTGTGGGAGCGGGCTTGACCCGCGATGGGATGCAAGGCAGCCCCGCCTCAATCATCCCTCAACCCTGCGCTCGAATATCCAGGTGTCATGCACCCCATGCCACGGTGTATCGCGCACACCCTCCACCACCCGCACCACCTCGAACCCAAGCGCCCTGGCCAGCCCATGGCTGGCGCCGTTCACCGACGCTGCGGTCAGGCGCAGGGTGCCGAAATCCTGCGCCGCCAGCAGCGCGCCGATGCCTTCGCTCATCAACCCCTGCCCGCTGTACCCGACGTTGGCCCAGTACCCCAGCACATGCGCATGCTCGCCCGCAGGGTCCGGGTGCAGTCCCGCACAGCCAATCACCGCGGTCTGATCGGCCGTGAGAATGAAGTAACGCTTCTCGGCCGCCACCCGCGCGTGGTCCAGCAACGCCTGGCGCAGGTTGTTGCGCGTGTCCTGCAACGCCGGTGCGGCCTTGGCCCACGGCAAAAACGGCTGGTGCAGCACAAAGCTGTCGATCAACGCCTGGTTCACCCACGGCGCCAACGCCGCATCCGGCATCACCACCACCGTCCTGGGCGTACTCGCCACCACCTGCAACACCATGCCTGCACTCCCCTTGCTGTTCATCCTGATCCCGATGATTGTCACAAAAAATTTCACCGGTGCGACATTTTGTCTTTCATTGCCGCCTGAACAGGTTCAAAATAAAACTGTACCGTACAGTACTAAACATGAATCCACGCCCCCATGCCCGCGCAGCTGGGGTCGTGTCATGGACAAACAGGAATGAAAAACACAGATAACCCGGGGGCCCCTGCCCCTGCTTCAACTCGCCTTGCCTTTTACATCTTCGGTACCCTGCTCGGCCTCAGCGGCCTGGCCCTGGCGGTCGGCGGTGTGCGCCTGGCCACCCTCGGCGGCTCGTGGTACTACCTGCTGGCCGGCCTGGGCATGCTGCTGGCCGGTGTGCTCTATGCCCGGCGCAAGCCGCTGGGCGCCGGCCTGATGGCGCTGGTGTTCGGCGCCACCGTCATCTGGTCGCTGTGGGAAGTCGGCCTGCGCTTCTGGCCACTGGTGCCGCGCCTGGCGCCGTTCCTGGTGATCGGCCTGGTGGCGGCGGTGTTGCATCCGTACCTGGCCGGCGGCCGTCAGCGTGGCCTCAGCCATGCCTGCGCCGCCCTGTTCGGGCTGGCCCTGGTGGCCGGCGGCGCCTCGACCTTCGTGCCGCACGGGGTCATGCACGCCACCACCGAACCGGTGCTCGACACCCCGGCCACCACGGCCGGCGCCCCCCAGGACTGGCAGCACTACAGCAACGGCCCGCAGGGCACGCGCTTCACGCCGCTGGACCAGATCAACAAGGGCAACATCGACAAGCTCCAGGTGGCCTGGACCTACCGCACCGGCGAGATCGCCGAAGGCGCCTCCGAGTCGCAGAACACGCCGATCCAGATCGCCGACACGGTGTACACCTGCACCCCGTTGAGCAAGGTCATCGCGCTGGATGCCGACACCGGCAAGGAGCGCTGGACCTTCGACTCCAAGCCCGCCAACGACAAGACCTGGAACCGCTGCCGCGGCCTTGGCTACTACGAGCCGGCCAAGGTCCAGAAGCCGTTCCAGTTCGCTGACCTGGCACCCGCCCCACGCGCCACGGGTGGTGTGTGCGCCAAGCGCATCGTGCAGGTCACCATGGATGCACGGCTGATCGAGATCGACGCCGACACCGGCAAGCCGTGCGAAGACTTCGGCGACAAGGGCTCGGTCGACCTGACCCAGGGCCTGGGCCTGGTGGATGAAGGCGTGCCGTACTACGCCTACACCTCCGCGCCCACCGTGGCACGCAACCTGATCATCCTCGGCGGCTGGGTCTTCGATGGCCGCTCCACCGACGAACCGTCAGGCGTGGTGCGTGCCTTCAGCGCCGACACCGGCGAACTGGTGTGGGCGTGGGACCTGGGCAACCCGGCCATCACCAAGCTGCCACCGGAGGGCGAAACCTATACCCGCAGCACGCCGAACATGTGGTCTACCCCGGCGTTCGATGACGAACTGGGCCTGGTCTACCTGCCTACCGGCAACCAGCAGCCCGATTTCTGGGGTGGCGATCGCCCGGCGCTGACCGAGAAATACTCGTCTGCCGTGGTTGCCCTGGACATGGCCACCGGCCGCGAGCGCTGGACCTTCCAGACCGTGCACCACGACATCTGGGACTACGACGTGGCTGCCCAGCCGGCGCTGTACGACGTGCCGGACGGCAAGGGCGGCAAGATCCCCGCGCTGATCCAGCTGACCAAGCGCGGGCAGATCTTCCTGCTCGACCGTCGCACCGGCAAGCCGATTGCCGACGTGGTCGAAAAAACCGTGCCCCAGGCCCATGCCGAAGGCGACTGGGTAGCCAAGACCCAACCCTACTCGGTAGGCATGCCGGCGCTGGGCGCCGAACCGCTGACCGAACAGGACATGTGGGGCGCGACCTTCTTCGACCAGCTGATGTGCCGCATCAACTTCCGCGAACTCAACTACGAGGGTGAATTCACCGCACCGAGCACCCGCGACACCCTGATCTACCCGGGCTACTACGGTGGCTTCAACTGGGGCGGCGCGGCCATCGACGAGCGCAACGGCTACCTGTTCCTCAACGACATCCGCATCCCGCAGGTGGTCAAGCTGGTCAAGCGTGAAAACGTCGACCTGTCGCACCTCGAGTCCGGGCACGGCGTGGGCAGTACCTACCCGATGGACGGCACGCCGTTCGTGATCGACCACAAGGCCTTCAACTCGCCACTGGGTATCCCCTGCCAGAGCCCGCCATGGGGCGTGTTCGCCGCCATCGACCTGAAAACCCGCAAGCAGGTCTGGGAACGTCCGGCCGGTACGGTGCAGGACGCGGTGATCAATGGCGTGCGTGCCAACCTGCCGATCCCGCTGGGCATGCCCACCCTGGGCGGCGGCGTGAGCACCGGTGCCGGGCTGGTGTTCTATGCCGGTACCCAGGACTACTACCTGCGGGCACTGGACATCGCCACGGGCGAGGAAGTGTGGAAGGGTCGCCTGCCGGTCGGCGGCCAGGCCACACCGATGAGCTACGTGTCGCCGCGCTCGGGCCGTCAGTACGTGGTGGTGGTGGCCGGCGGTGCGCGCCAGTCTCCAGATCGCGGGGATTACGTGATAGCGTACGCGCTCCCTGACAAAGAGTAGCGCCCATGACCCCGTTGCACCGTGCCCCGACTTCCCCTACGAGCCGAAGTGTGGAGCGCAGGCGCAACCTGCTGGTGACCGCCAGCGAACTGTTTCTGGAGCACGGCTACGATGGCGTCAGCATGGACGCCATCGTCGCCGCGGCAGGCGGTTCCAAGGCCACCATCTACCGCTACTTCGGCAGCAAGAACGAGCTGCTGGTGGCGGTGGTGGAGTACCTGTGCGACGACTTCATCATCGACCTGCGCCAGCTGGACACCAGCACCGTGGGGCTGGCCGAGGGGCTGCGGCTGATCCTCGACCAGTTGGTGGCGGTGGTCACCAGCCCGCGGCACGTGGCGTTCTACCGCCTGGTGGTCAATGGCACGGCGCATGTGCCCGAAGTGGGCCAGACCTGGTACGAGCATGGCCCGCAGGTATGGCATTCGCTGATTCTGCGCTTGCTCGAAGGCCAGCGCGGGCAAGGGGCAGTGGCCGCGGATGCATCGCTGTCGGAACTGCCGCACGTGCTGTTCGATGCGCTGTTCTCGCACCTCACCACACGCACCGTGATGCTCGGGCAGCACTGCACGGCCGAAGCGTTCCGGCCGATGATCGATGAGCTGACCGGGTTGGTGCTCAGGCGTTTGCAGCAGAATTGAACACCGCGTCGCCGGCGATCGCGGGTCAAGCCCGCTCCCACAGGATCATCTGCCACCTGTGGGAGCGGGCTTGACCCGCGATAGGCCTTAACTCACCACGCGGTAGCACGGCTCATACGCCGCCCCACCCGGCAGCTTCATCCGATGCTGCTCCACGAACGCCTGCAACAGCTTGTCCAGTGGCTGCATGATCGCGGTATCGCCATGGATCTCGTATGGCCCATGCTCCTCGATCAGGCGAATGCCCTTGTCCTTCACGTTGCCCGCCACGATCCCGGAGAACGCCCGGCGCAGGTTCGCCGCCAGCTCGTGTGCCGGCAAGTCGCGGCTCAGCTGCAGGCTGGCCATGTTGGCGTGGGTCGGGTCGAACGGGCGCTGGAAGCCCTCTTCGATCTTCAGCATCCAGTTGAAGTGGAACGCATCGTTGCGCTCGCGGCGGAACTGCTTGACCTGCCTGAGCCCCTCGGTCATCTGCCGCGCCACCTGGGCCGGGTCGTCGATGATGATCTCGTACAGCGCATGGGCCGCCTCGCCCAGGGTGGCGCCGACAAAATCATGCAGCTGCTGCAGGTACGCCTCGGCGCTGCGCGGGCCGGTGAGGATCACCGGGAACGGCAGGTCGCGGTTTTCCGGGTGCATCAGGATGCCCAGCAGGTACAGGAACTCCTCGGCCGTGCCTGCGCCACCGGGGAAGATGATGATGCCGTGGCCCACGCGCACGAAGGCTTCCAGGCGCTTTTCGATGTCCGGCAGAATCACCAGCTCGTTGACGATCGGGTTCGGCGCCTCGGCGGCGATGATGCCCGGCTCGGTCAGGCCCAGGTAGCGACCGATGCTCATGCGCTGCTTGGCGTGGGCGATGGTGGCGCCCTTCATCGGCCCCTTCATCACGCCCGGGCCGCAGCCGGTGCAGATGTCCAGCTTGCGCAGGCCCAGCTCGTGGCCGACCTTCTTGGTGTACTGGTATTCCTCGGTGCTGATCGAGTGGCCGCCCCAGCACACCACCATCTTCGGCTCCACGCCCGGGCGCAGGGTGCGCGCGTTGCGCAGCAGCTGGAAGACGTAGTCGGTGATGCCCTGGGAGCTTTCCAGGTCGATGCCCATGCGGTCCAGTTCGCTTTCGGTGTAGACGATGTCGCGCAGGGCGCTGAACAGCATTTCGCGGGTGCTGGCGATCATTTCGCCATCGACGAAGGCGTCGGCCGGCGCGTTCAGCAGCTCAAGGCGCACGCCGCGGTCCTGCTGGTGGATACGGACTTCGAAGTCCTTGTAGGCGTCGAGAATGGTCTTGGCGTTGTCGACGTGGGCGCCGGTATTGAGGATGGCCAGGGCGCACTGGCGGAACAGGGTGTAGATGCTGCCGGAACCGGCTTCGCTCAGTTGCTGCACTTCACGTTGGGAGAGTGTCTCCAGGCTGCCTTTGGGGCTGACAGATGCGTTGATTACGTGTCTTGGGGTCATTCTGGATTCCATATGTACGACGCCAGCGAACGGCTGTGGCATCGGGGTATTAACGCCTGACGCAATGCTGCATACAGGTTTTATCAGGTGGCCGGTCGCAATGGCAAACGGTCTGCCTGAAAGAGTAGGCGCGATCCCCCGGCGATGCCTCAGATTCCGTGCGCCGCCCAGCACTGCGCCACCTGCTCGGGCTGCTGCGCCTCGACCCCGCGCAGATCCCTCGGGTAGGTGACCCCCGCCTGCTCCTCGAAGCGCGTGGCCACGAACTGCCCGTTGCTGGCGCGCAGCACCTGCCCCGTCACCTGGCACGCGTCCGACACCAGGTACACCACCCCCGGCACCACCCACTCGGGCTTGAGGTCATCCGGCTCGCCCTCCTCGCCCCACATGCGCGTGCGCGCCACCGGCGAAACCGCGTTGACCAGAATGCCGTGTGCGGCGCCCTCTTCGCTCAAGGCATTCATGATGCCCAGCTGCGCCATCTTGCCGGCGGCATAGGCTGCCAGCCCGGTTTGCGCGTAGCACGCATACATCGCCCGGTCGGAGGTCGTCAGCACCACCCGCGGCGCGGCGCTGGCCTTCAGGTGCGGCCAGGCGTGTTTGCACAGCCACAAGGGCGCCTGCACGTTGATCGCCAGGGCGCGCTCGACAAAGCCTGCATCCACCTGCTCGATCGGCTGGTACCCCACCCAGCCGGCGTTGTGGATCACCCCGTCGAGGCCGCCGAACTGCTCCACAGTGCGTGCCACCAGCGCCTCACAGGCCGATTCATCGGCCAGCTCGGCGCAGTGCCCGAGTACCTGGTGCCCCGCCGCCCGCAGGGCCTGGGCCGCCTGTTCGACCGGGCCTGGGTCGGTGCCGCAGCCGGCGCGGTCGGCGCCGCGGTCGGTAATGACCACCCGCGCGCCGCGTTCGGCCAGGGCCCTGGCGTAGGCAAGCCCCAGGCCGCGGGCGGCGCCGGTGACGAGAAAGGTGCGATGGGTGAAGTTCATGGGCGCTCTCCTGTAAAGTCGTCGAGCCTATCGAGCGCGCCGCGCAAAGTTGAATATTATCGAAGGCCGGTTCCGATACCCGTCAGATATCGCACCGCGCCAGGGACGCCGCCATGATCGAGACCCGCCTGTTACGCCAGTTCATCGTCGTTGCCGAAGAACTGCACATCCACCGCGCCGCCGAACGCCTGCACATGGCCCAGCCACCGCTGAGCCAGGCGATTGCGCGGCTGGAACAGAAGCTCGGTTGCACGCTGCTGGTCCGTCACTCGCGCGGGGTGTGCCTGACCGGCGCCGGCCAGGCCTTCGTCGAGACCGCGCGCGCCACCCTGAGCCTGCTGGACCAGGGCGCCGAACACGCCCGCGAGGTGGCCGACGGGGTCAGCGGGCACCTGCGCATCGGCAGCCTGGCACTGGCCGGCTACCCGCCCCTGCTCGAGGCCCTGCGCCGGTTTCGCGCGCAGTGGCCCAAGGTGCGCCTGAGCCTGCAGCAGCAACCCTCGGCGCAACTGGCCGAGGGCGTGCTGGGTGGTGAACTGGACGTGGCCTTCATGCGCCAGCTGCCGGGGCTGAGCGAGCGCCTGCACAGCCGGCTGATCCTCGACGAGCCGCTGCTGCTGGCGGTGCCTGCCGGGCACCGACTGGCCCACGGTGGCCCGGTGCACCTGGGCGAGGCCGCAGACGAAGACTTCGTGTTCACCCCGCCGGCCCTGGGCAGCGGCTTTCACCAGCAGATGCTGAGCCTGTGCGAACGCGCCGGCTTCACCCCGCGCATCAGCCAGCAGGCGGCGCAGATGCAGACACTGGTCAGCCTGGTGGGCTGCGGGTTCGGCGTGGCCCTGGTGCCGCAGGCGGCGGCGCGGGCCAACCGTCAGGACGGCGTGCACTTCTGTGCCCTGCACGACACCCCGCCGCTGGGCCTGTACATGGTGTGCCCGGGGGAGCAGAGCACCCCGCAGGCACGCCACTTCATGGACCTGTTCGCACCGGCTACAGGGCAATCCCCAGTGCCTGGCGCAACTGCGCGGCACGCGGCTCTGCTGCCGGGCTGACCAGCGCGTAGTTGTAGGCGCCCTGCGACCAGTAGCGGGCCTGCAACTCGCCGTCCACCCGCTCGCCACTGGGCATGCGCGCATAGTGCTCGCCGGGCGAGCGCAGGAACAGGCTGACCCGCTCGCCGCTGGCATCCTGGAACAGCAGCAGCGCCGCCGGCCCCTGCTCGTTGCTGAGCAACCGCGCGCCCACCGGCGTGAAGCCATAGGCCGAGAGGTCCGGCAACTGCCCTGCCTGGGCAAAGTGCTCGCCCAGCCAGGCCTGCAATTGCCCCGGCCGCTGCACGTTCAGGTCCAATGTGCCCGACTGGGCAAACAGGCGGTGCGCCTGCACGGCATCGGCCATCGGTGCGAGGCCCGCCTGCAGGCTCGACTCGCGCGCCTGCCAGCCGCCCAGGCCACCGATGCCCAGTGCCACCAGCAGCATCGCCGCGCTGGCCCATTGGCGGCGATGGCGCTGGCGCACGGCGCGGCGCACGGCTGCCGGGTCGAGCCGCGGGTTCGCGGGCTGCTCGGCCAGCCCGGCCAGGGCGGTGCGCAGCAGGCGTGCATCGGCGCGCCAGCCCTCGACCCGCGCCGCCTGCTCGGGGTGGGCTGCCAGGTACAGTTCCACCTCGCGGCGGCGCGCCGCCTCGAGGCGTTCGTCGACATAGGCGTGCAACTCGTCTTCGGACGGGATCAGCCGGCTCATTTCAACCTCCGCAATGCCGGGGGCGGCGTATTGCCCTCGGCCAGTTCTCGCATTGCCGCACGCGCCCGCGACAGGCGCGACATCACCGTGCCGATGGGCACGTCCAGGGCCTGGGCGGCCTCCTTGTAGCTCAGGCCCTCGACACTCACCAGCAGCAACAGCGCCCGTTGCTCGGTGGGCAGGCGCGCGAATGCGGCCAGGCCCGACTCGGCGAGCACGATATCCTCGGTGCTGCTGCCCACCGCCTCGTCGCGCCCGAACCACGCCAGCCAACGGGCATGCCGGCGCTCGCGGCGCTTGGCGTCGATGAACAGCCGGTACAGGATCGCGAACAGCCAGGCGCGCAGGCTGTCATCGCCACGCTGCTGGCCGCGCCGGCTCAGGGCGCGCTCCACCGTGGCCTGCACCAGGTCGTCGGCGCTGCTGGCCTCGCGGGTCAGCCACAAGGCAAAGCGGCGCAGGCGCTGGAGCATGTCGCGCAACTGGTCGTCATCAAGATCGTTCATGGTCGGGGTTCTGGGCGGCTGGCAGTCAGTGTACGAGGCAGACGCTCGCCGCCGAAATTTATTCCCGCCGGCGTGGAATAAAACCTGGTGCGGTGCGTCGTACCGGCTCATTCACTGACCGGATCGCCGCCATGAGCACTCCGTTAAACGGTCGCGCCCGCACCCTGCGCCTGGCCGTCATCGGCCTGGGTATCGCCGCCCTGGGCGCAAGCTTTGCCTACGCTGCCGGCTGGATCGGCCCGCAGCGCCTGACCCCGCAACGTATCATCGACACCTTCGAGGCCCAGGCCGGGCACTACCCCGGCTATCGAAAGAATCACGCCAAGGGCCTGTGCGTGAGCGGCTATTTCGACAGCAGCGGCCAGGCTGCCAGCTGGTCGCGGGCCCGGGTGTTCAGCCAATCCAGAGTGCCGGTGATCGGACGTTTCGCCATCGGCGGCGCCAACCCGTTCAGCGCCGACGCCAGTGTCGCCACCCGCAGCCTGGCGCTGCAGTTCAGCAGCGACGACGGTCAGCGCTGGCGTACCGGCATGAACACCCCGCCAGTGCTGGCCGTCAGCGATGCCGCAGGGTTCTACGAACAGGTGCTGGCCTCGACGCCCGACCCGGCCACCGGCAAGCCGGACCCGGCGGCCCTGCAGGCGTTTTTCGCCAGGCATCCCGAAAGCGCCGCCTTCCGCCAGTGGGCCAGGGACTACAAGCCCTCCGACAGCTTTGCCAGCTCGGCCTTCAACAGCATCAACGCGTTTCGCCTGGTGGATGCGGCGGGCAAGGTGCAGTACGTGCGCTGGAGCCTGCAGCCGCACAGCGACTTCGCCCCGTTGCCAGCCCAGGTCGACGACAGGAACTTCCTTCAGCACGACCTGCAGCAACGCCTGGCCAAGGGCCCGCTGCGCTGGACCCTGCGCCTGACCCTGGCCGGCGCCGACGACCCGGTGGACGACCCCGCGCGCCCCTGGCCCGTCACCCGCCAGCAGGTCGATGCCGGCACCCTGGTGATCGACCACGTCGATGCGCCCGAGCAGGGCGAATGCCGTGACCTGAACTTCGACCCGCTGATACTGCCCGACGGCATCCAGGCCTCGGCCGACCCGATCCTGGCCGCCCGCTCGGCCGCCTATGCCGAATCCTTCAACCGGCGCAGCCGCGAAACCGCCCTGGGGGCCCACCCATGAACCTGCACCCGTCCACCCGCTTCCACCCGTTGGCGCGCCTGCTGCACTGGCTGATGGCCGTGTTGATCCTGGCGATGCTGTTTGTCGGCGTGAGCATGGTCACCGACCTCTCGCCCCGCCACCCCTGGCTGGTCAGCCTGCACAAGGCCATCGGCCTGGCCCTGCTGGTGCTGGTGGTGCTGCGCATCGCCACACGCCTGCGTTACGCCACCCCGCCCCTGCCCAGCGACCTGCCACGCCTGCAGCAGTGGGCCGCCAAGGCTTCGCACCTGCTGCTGTACGGGTTGATGCTGGGCATGCCGCTGATCGGCTGGGGCATGCAATCGGCCGGTGGCTACCCGCTGCCGTGGCAACTGCCGGCCATCGCGCCCCACGACCTGCGCCTGTACGCCCTGCTGCGCGCCCTGCACGGCTGGCTGGCGTACCTGCTGTTTGCCACGGTGCTGGTGCATATCGCCGCCGCACTGGTGCACGGTTTTGTCCGCCGCGATAGCGTGTTGCGCAGCATGTGGCCGGGGCGCTGAGCGCGCCGGCGCAGCAACAGGCAACCTACCTGGCAACGGGCATAACGTTAACACGTTAACTTTTTTCGCTCGCAAGCCTGCAAAGGCTTTCGGGGCAAAAAGATAATATGTTAATTATATGCCCGCACCGCAGCAGCGGCTGCCGCCAGAACAACAACAAAAGGTAGATTGCATGTCGTTTTCCCGCCGTCCCCTGACGGCCAGCGCCGGCCTGTGCGCCGCGCTTGCGCCGTTGCTTGTGCAGGCCGATTTCATCCAGGACAGCAAGGCCAGCCTGGAGGCCCGCAACTTCTATTTCAGCCGCGACTTTCGCCAGCACGCCGCGCCCCAGAGCCAGGCGCGGGAGTGGGCCCAGGGCTTCATCCTGCGCATGGAATCGGGTTACACCGAAGGCACCCTGGGCGTTGGCCTGGATGCGCTGGGCGAGCTGGGCCTGAAGCTCGACTCCAGCAAGGCGCACCGGGGCACCGGCCTGCTGCCGTTCGGCGCCAGCCAGGAGCCGGCGCACGACTACAGCGAACTGGGCCTGACCGCCAAGCTGCGCCTGGGCAAGAGCGTGCTCAAGCTCGGCACCTTGCAGCCCACCTTGCCGGTTGCCTCGATCAACGACGTGCGCCTGCTGCCCTCGACCTACAACGGCAGCCTGCTGACCTCGCAGGACATCGACGGCCTGACCCTGAACGTGGGCCGCCTGGAAAAACAGAACCTGCGCGACTCCTCGAGCAACGACCAGATGAGCTATGCCGGTGTCCAGAGCAGCCACCTGGACCTGGCAGGCGGCACCTACGCGCTGCGCCCCAACCTGGCGCTGAGCTACTACTACGCGCAGATGCACGACCTCTACCGCCAGCAGTACGCCGGGCTGGTGCATGACCTGTCGCTGGCCGAAGGCGTGAGCCTGCGCAGCGACCTGCGCTACTTCGACACCCGCGAACAAGGCAACGCCAACCTGCGTTCCGCTGCGCGGGTGGACGGCGGGCGCATCGACAACCGCTTCTTCAACGGCATGCTGACCCTGGGCGTGGGCGCGCACAAATTCGGCCTGGGCTACCAGAACCTCTCGGGGGACGGCGACTTCGCCTACCCGGGGCTGGACCCGTACTCGGTCAACCTGGTGACGGTGAATGTGTTCACCAAGGCCGAAACCGATGCGTGGCAGGCGCGCTACGACTACAACTTCGCCGCGCTGGGGCTGCCGGGGCTGAGCTTCATGACCCGCTATGTGAATGGCAACCATATCCAGACCGCGACGGTGAGCGGCGGCAAGGAATGGGAGCGCGATACCGACATCGCCTATGTGGTGCAGAGCGGGCCGCTGAAGAACGTGAGCGTGCGATTGCGCAATGCGACGTTCCGTTCCAGTGGCGGGTTGACCAGCGATATCGACGAGAACCGCTTGATCGTGGGGTATACGCTGGCGTTGTGGTAATCGCCAAGGGGCCGCGTGGCGGCCCTTTCGCGGGGGCAAGCCCGCCCACAGCCAAACCGCTGCCTTGCAGGACGGTGCAGACCCCGTGGGAGCGGGCTTGACCCGCGATGCGTCCAGCGCTATTTCACCTGCCCTCTTCCTAACATTCTTGGGAATGCTTATCATCTGCATCCTTTTTCCCCGGAAGTCGCCAGGATGAGCGCCCCCACCTCACCCGCCAACGCCGAAGTCGGCCAGCTCTACCAGCACCATCACCTGTGGTTGCAGCACTGGCTGCGCCGGCGCCTGAGCTGCCCGCAGCGCGCCGCCGACCTGATGCAGGACACCTTCGTGCGCATCCTCGCCTCGTCCGAGTCGCTGGAGCTGGTGCGCCTGCTGCGCGAGCCGCGCAGCTACCTGGCGACCGTGGCGCGGCGGGTGATGATCGACCACTTCCGGCGCCAGAAGCTTGAACAGGCCTACCTCGAGGCCCTGGCCGCCCAGCCGGTGTACGAGGAGATCTCGCTGGAAGAGCGCCTGCTGATTCTCGAGACCCTGCGCGAAGTCGACCGCCTGCTGGCCGGGTGCGGCGCCAAGGCGCGCCAGGCGTTCCTGATGGCCAACTGGCTGGGCATGACCTATGGCGAAATCGCCACGGCGCTGGGCGTTTCGCTCAGTTCGGTGAAGAAGTACATGTACAAGACCACCGAGCGCTGCCTGCTGCTCGCCTTCGACGAGCAGCCATGAGCAACGACCGCGAAGCGCAGCGCCAGGCGCTCAAGGAAGCCGCCCGCTGGCATGTGCAGCGCATGGCCGGCGATGCCAGCCCCGGCCTGGAACGGGCCTGGCGGGCATGGTTGGACAGTGCCCCGCAGAACGGCTGGGCCTGGGCCCGGGTCGAGCAGTTGCATGGGCAACTGGCCAGTGTGCCGGGTGGGCTGGCGTTCGATGCCTTCAAGCGTGCCGAAGCCCAGGGCCTGACCCGCCGCGGCGTGGTCAAGGGGCTGCTGCTGGCGACCGGGCTGGGGCTGGGTGGCTGGGCCAGCTACCGCAGTACTCCGGCGCAGGCGTTGCTGGCGGACGTGCACAGTGGCACGGGTGAAATTCGCAGCGTCACCCTGGCCGACGGTAGCCAGCTGGTGCTCGATACGGCGTCGGCGGTGAACATCCGCTTCGACAGCCGGCAACGGCTGATTCAGCTGGTGCGCGGGCGCATCCTGCTTACCAGTGGCAAGGATGTGCAGCAGCGGCCGTTGCGGGTGCAGACCGCGCAGGGCGTGGTGCAGGCGTTGGGCACGCGCTTCAGCGTGGCGCAGCAGGCCGGGCGCAGCGAGGTCGAGGTGTTCGAGCATGCGGTGCGGGTCAGCCCCTTGCTGGGGGAGGCGCAGCGCCTGGAGAGCGGGCAGGCGTGCGGGTTCAGTGATCAGCGGGTGGATAGCCCGCAGCTGGCGTCGGCGGCCCAGGCGGCGTGGAGCCTGGGGCAACTGGTGGTGGAGAACTGGCGGCTGGGTGATCTGCTCGACGAGCTGGGGCGGTACCGGCCGGGGTTGCTGACCTATGCGCCGCAGCTGGCAGAGCAGCGTGTGTCGGGCAACTTCTCGTTGACCGACAGTGATGCGGCGCTGTCGGCGCTGGCGCGCTCGTTCGATTTGCGAATCGAGCGGCATGGTCGGTACTGGGTGCGGGTGATGTAGGCGCCGGCCTTGTCTGGCCGGCTCTTGACCTGCACAGCGCAGTGTTTGATGCAGCAAAAAAAATTCCTCATCCCGCGGTACCTTTTCTCATTCTCATCCGCCTTGTCTGAAACACCCCCTTTCGCGCATCCCTTCTGCATCCGACGAGGCCCCCATGTCACCCCGTTCCCCCCGCCTGCTCCCCGCCCACCTGCTGGCCGCCGCCATGGCCGCCAGCGTGCTGCCAGCCCCCTCGGCGATGGCCGATGAAGTCAGCAGCAGCCGCACGGCCTACAACATTCCCGCCGGTTCGCTGGCCAGCGTGCTCGGTGCCTTCGCCGCCGCCAGCAGCCTCAACCTGTCTTACGACGCCGCCCTCACCCGCGGCAAGCAGAGCCCCGGCCTGCAAGGCCAGTACGCCACCCTCGACGGCCTCGGCCGCATCCTGGCCGGCAGCGGGCTGCAAGCCTTCCCACAAGGCGACGGCAGCTACTCGTTGCGCCCGGCCCCCAGCAGCAACGGCGCCCTGGAACTGGGCGCCACCAACGTCGACGGCACCCGCACCAGCAGCACCGGCGACAGCACCGACAGCTACACCGTGCGCAGCGTCAGCATCGGCAAGGGTCAGCATTCGCTGCGCGAAACCCCGCAGTCGGTCACGGTCATCACGCGCAAGATGATGGACGAACAGAACCTCACCAGCCTCGAACAGGTGATGGAGAAAACCCCCGGCATCACCGTTCACGACTCGCCCATGGGCGGCAAGTACTTCTACTCGCGCGGCTTCATGATCGCCGGCCAGTACCAGTACGACGGCGTACCGCTGGATGTGGGCGGCAACTACGTGCAGGCCAACAGCTTCTCCAGCGACATGGCCTATTACGACCGCGTCGAGATCATGCGCGGCGCGGCCGGCATGATGAAAGGCGCCGGCAGCTCGGCCGGCGGGGTCAACTTCATTCGCAAGCGCGGCCAGGACAAGGCCGCCACCCACGTAACGCTGTCGGCCGGCACCTGGGACAACTACCGCGCCCAGGTCGACACCGGCGGCCCGCTCAACGACGCCGGCACCCTGCGCGGGCGCGCCGTGGTCGCCCAGCAGGACCGCAAGTACTTCTACGACATCGGCGAGCGCGAAGACCAGGTGGTGTACGGCGCACTGGACTACGACCTGAACGAGGACACCACCCTGGGCCTGGGCCTGGCCTACGAAAAGCTCGACGCCAAGCCCTGCTGGCAGGGCCTGCCGCGCTACAGCGACGGCAGCGACCTGAAGCTGTCGCGCTCCACCTGCCTGGGCGCGTCGTGGAACCACTGGGACAGCGAGCGAACCAGCCTGTTCGCCGACCTCACCCACCGTTTCAACGCAGACTGGGCGCTCAAGGTCGCCTCGATGTACACCCACAACGACCAGAACATGCAATACGCCATGGGCGAAGGCACCGTGCCGGTGGGCAGTACCCAGGGCGCCTCGAAGCTGTACTCCGGGCTGTTCGACTACGACCAGGACGACTACGGCTTCGACGCCAACCTGGACGGCCATTTCCAGGCCTGGGGCCTGGAGCACGAGATCATCGTCGGCGCCAACGCCAGCCGCTCCAAGGGCCGCGACCGCTACGAACTGATCAACCTGACCGAGCTGTACGGCGTCACCCAGAACCCGTTCAACCCCAACCCGCACATCCCCAAGCCGGGTGACTCGGTCTACGAGAAGGAGTCCTACCGCGGCGGGCCGATTCCGGTGACCTCCGACACCCGTCAGTTCGGCACCTACGCCACCCTGCGCCTGAAGCTGGCCGAGCCCCTCACCGCTGTACTCGGCAGCCGCGTCAGCTGGTACCGCAACAGCAGCGACAGCTACACCCAGGCCTGGGACTACTGGCAGCGCAACCGCAGCCAGGAAAACGGCCAGGTGACGCCGTTCGCCGCGTTGATCTACGACCTGGACGACACCTGGTCGGTGTACGCCAGCTACGCCGACATCTTCCAGCCGCAAAGCACCTACACCAAGGCCGACGGCAGTTCGCTCAAGCCCAAGACCGGTGCCAGCTATGAGGTGGGGGTCAAGGCCGAGTGGTACCAGGGTCGCCTCAATGGCGCCTTCAACCTGTTCCGCAACACCGAGCAGGGTCGCGCCGAGGCTGACTACAACACGGTATGCGGCGGGTCGTCCGACGGTTTCTGCTACACCGACAGCGGCAAGGTGCGCGCCCAGGGCTTCGAGGCCGAGCTGAGCGGTGAACTGATCGAGCGCCTGCAGGTGCTGGCAGGCTACACCTACACCCAGGTCGAATACCTCAAGCGCATCGACGACACCCGCCAGGACGCCACCTTCACCGCCAGCTACGTGCCCAGGCACATGGCGCGGGTGTGGACCAACTACGACCTGGACGGCGCCCTGCAGCGCTGGAGCGTGGGCGGCGGGGTCAGCGCGCAGAGTGCCAACCACTTCGTGGACCGCAACACCAAGATGGTGCAGCCCGGCTACGCCCTGTGGAGCGCCCGCATCGGCTATCGCCTGGATGACAACTGGAGCCTGGCCCTCAACGGCAACAACCTGTTCGACAAGCACTACTACAGCAGCGTCGGCGCCGCTGGCTGGGGCAACTTCTATGGCGAGCCGCGCAATCTGATGGTGACCCTGCAAGGCGACTTCTAACCCACAGCAACAAGGCTGAAGTCAATTAAATGATTATTACTATCGTTTACAGGCTTTAGCCTTGGGGACAGCTGCGGCACAATGGCCGCCCTGCTCCTCTGCCTTGGATAGCCATGAACACCGCCCAGCAACCCCCGCTGCTCAAAACCCCCGCCTTCGACCTGCGTCCGCTGATGGTGGTCAACATGGCCTGCACCATGGCGATGATGGCCTTCGTCGCCCTGATCGGCCCCATCGCCCGCGTGCTGGGCCTGGCAGCCTGGCAGGCGGGGGCGGCGGTCACGGTAGCCGGGGTGGTGTGGATGCTGCTGGCGCGCCCCTGGGGCCGGGCCAGCGACCGCTTCGGTCGCCGCCGGGTGCTGCTGGTGGGCACCGCGGGGTTCACCCTGGCCTATTGGGCCCTGTGCCTGTTCATCGATGGCGCGCTGCGCTACCTGCCGGCCACCTCCCTGGCCTTTGCCGCACTGGTGATCGGCCGCGGCCTGATCGGTGCGTTCTATGCCGCCCTGCCGGTCGGCTGCGCCGCGCTGATTGCCGACAACATGCAACCGCAACAGCGCGCCCGCGCCATGGCCTCGCTGGGTGCGGCGAACGCCGTGGGCCTGGTGATGGGCCCGGCACTGGCCGCGCTGCTGGCGCGCCACAGCCTGAGCCTGCCGTTCTATGCGATGTCGGTGCTGCCACTGCTGGCATTGCTGGTACTGCAGTTCAAGCTCAAGGGTCAGGAGCTGCACCTGAGGCAACCGCCCCGCCCCGTCAGCCTGACCGACCCGCGCCTGCTTCGCCCGCTCACGGTGGCCTTCGTGGCGATGCTGTGCGTGTCGCTGGCGCAGATCACCGTAGGCTTCTTTGCCCTTGACAGCCTGGGCCTGGCGCCTGCCGATGCCGCCCAGGCGGCGGGCATTGCCCTGACCATGGTGGGTGCGGCGCTGATCTTCTCGCAGGTGCTGGTGAGCAAGCTGCAATGGCCGCCGCTGCGCATGATCCGCGTGGGCGGCTGCATCAGTGCGCTGGGTTTTGCCAGCGGCGCCCTGGCCGACAGCGTGGGCATGCTGTGGGCGTGCTACTTCGTCGCTGCGGCCGGCATGGGCTGGGTGTTCCCGGCGTTCCAGGCGCTGGCGGCGAACGCGGTGGATGCCGGTGAACAGGGCGCGACCGCAGGCTCTGTGGGCGCGGCACAGGCCCTGGGCACGGTGATCGGGCCGCTGGCCGGCACCCTGATCTACGCCCTGGACCCGCGCCTGCCGTACCTGATGGCCGCCTTGCTGCTGCTGTTGATCGCCTTGTGGCCGGTGCCTGCACGCCAGTAGGCGGGTTCGGCGACGGAATGTGTTTTAATGCGTCGCCCATTATTTTTGACATCAAGGCGGCTATGGACACGGGGACACGACTCAAACTGGTACGTGAACGCACCAAGCTCTCGCAACGGGAGCTGGCCAGGCGCAGCGGCCTGACCAACTCGACGATTTCACAGATCGAGCAGAACCGCGTCAGCCCATCGGTGAGCTCGTTGAAAAAGCTGCTGGAAGGCATCCCGATGTCGTTGGCGGAGTTCTTCAGTTTCGACGAACCGCCGCGCGAAGAACGCTTCGTGTTCCGCGCCAACGAGCAGCCCGACCTGGGCAGTGGTGGCTTGCGCATGCTGCTGGTCGGCGCCAGTGTCGAAGGTCGGCAGATGCGCATGCTGCGCGAGCTGTATGCGCCGGGCGCCGACTCCGGCGAAGAGCCGATCGTGCACACCGAGGGCGAGGAATGCGGCCTGGTGACCCGTGGCACCATCGAGTTGCGGGTAGACGGCCAGGTCAGCGTGCTGAACTCCGGCGACGGCTACTACTTCCCCACCACCCTGCCCCACAGCTTCAAGAACATCGGCCAGGACGAAGCCGAGATCATCAGCGCCAACACCCCGGCGAACTTCTGATGAGCATCGCTGCAAGCGGCAAGCTGGCTCGGCCTCGCTTGCCGCTTGCCGCTTGCAACGGCCCTTCTACATCCAGCCCAGCCAGTGCCACCAGGTTGCGGCGAACACCAGCATCAACCCGTACCCCACCAGCGTCACCACGATCCCGACCTTGGCAAACTGCCGCGCGTTGAAGGTTTCGGTACCCAGGCACACCATGTTCTGCGGTGCGTTGATCGGCAGGATGAACCCGTAGCTGACCACAAACCCCAGCACCATGGTCATGCCCAGGCGGCTGAAATCCCCCGGCAAGGTCTGCAGCACCGCGATCAGTATCGGCAGCAGCGCCGAGGTCAGCGCCGTGGCACTGGCAAAGCCCAGGTGGATCACGATCAGAAACGCCGCCAGAATCGAGAACACCCCCAGCGTGCCCAATTGATCCAGCCCGGTATTGGCCACCACCTGCCCGCCCAGCCATTGCCCGGCCTGGGTGGTCAACAGGGTGGTGCCCAGGCTGATGCCGACGCCGAACACGATCACTGTGCCCCACGGAATACGCGCCTGCACATCCTTCCAGGTCATCACCCCGAAGCGCGGCAGCAACAGCAGCACCAACCCGGCGTAGGTGGTCGAGGTGGTGTCGAAGTGATGCAGCTTGCCCTCGGTGGCCCAGGCCAGCAGCAACAGCAGCGACACCCCCAGCAGACGCTTCTGCGCCCCGCTCATCGGCCCCAGCGCCTGCAACTGCTCGGCCACCGCCGCCTTGCCGCCGGGAATGCTGTCGCTCTCGGGGGGCAGCATCCTGAGCACCAGCACGATCAGCACCACCGACATGATCAACGCCCACGGCGCCCCGGCGATCAGCCAGTCGATCCATGACACCCGTGCACCGAGCATCTTGTCCATGAAGCCGACCGTCAGCAGGTTCTGCGCGGCTGCGGTCTGGATGCCGATGTTCCAGATGCTGGTGCCCTGGGCCACGATGATCATGATGCCGGCGGCGATGTTGGAGCGCTTGTTCACGCCGAACGCGGCGATCACGCCCATCATGATCGGCACCACGCAGGCACTGCGCGCCGTGGCACTGGGCACCACCAGGCTGAGCAGGATGATCACCACCATCGCCCCCAGCAGAATGCGTCGGGTGCTCACGCCCACACGGTTGAGCGTGACCAGCGCGATGCGCCGGTCCAGCCCGGTGTGGGTCATCGCCGCTGCGATGAACAGGGCCCCCACCACCAACGCCAATGCCGGGTTGGCAAAGCCCGTCAGGGCCATGCTCACGGCTGCCGACGAGCCGTAGATCACCGACGGGTCGGCAAGGGTCGGTGCGGTGCCCAGCAAAAATGCCAGCAGCGAGGTGATCATGATCGCACTGGCTTCGTACGACACCGCCTCGGTGATCCAGATCACCACCGCAAAGGCCAGGATCGCCAGCACACGGTGACCGGCCACCGGCAGGTCGGCCGGCAGCGGCAACAGCAGCACGCCGACCAGCGCGACGATGCCCAGCAGCAGGCCCACGGGCAACAGGGGTTGAGCGCCAGGCGCTGCGGGAGGATTGGCGGGGGTACTCATGGGCAGGACTTCTTTGGCAACAAAACAGGCCCCTATCATCCCCAGCGCCTGGCCGGTACGCGCTGACGCGGGTCAATACATGGCCAAGACGCCCTGACCAGAGCGCTTTGTAGGACATTCCAACAGCCGGTGGCGCGGCGACCCATAAGCTCGAAAAAGACTGACCGGTCATTTGTAGTGAATAAAAAAAATCACTACAAAACCTATTGACGGCATTCGTTGCCCCTTGCATGATGAGGCCGTCTCCCTGATCGGGAGCGCTGGCAAAGGGTGTTCCAGACAGTTCGAGCGGTTTCGGGCTGTCCGTGGAGAGGGACTGTCCAAAAGGCAGAGTGAAGAAAGCCCCTGTTGCGACGCTGCTGTAGCAGCCTTGGTAGATCGCTACATGAAGTAGCGCAGGTTTGAACTCACCAACGACGAATAGGTAATAGGGGGCTTTATGATCAACTTGAACAACCAACCCACCATCGACCAATTGGCTCAGCTGTTCGCTGCCCGCAAGGACAGCCTCGATGACCACCTGCTGTGGGTCAGTGCCACAGGTGACGTGCACATCGACAAGATGCCGCCGCACACTGTCGAAGAGGCGATCGATGCGAAGCGTGAAATGCGCGCCCGTTTCAGGATGTTCCGCCGTGGCAAGGGCTACGTCGGCAAGAAGGCAGCGGCAGACACCGCGTTTGTCGCCAAGGTGCTGGAGACCCTGCAACAGGAATGGCCCGCCATCCGCGAGCGCCAGGACGTGAAGGTGATCGACCGGCTGTGCTGAGCCAGGCGAATTGAAAAAGGCGACCTTCGGGTCGCCTTTTTTATGCGTGCTTATCGCCTCATCGCGGCTCTGGCTCGCCCCACCGTCTGCGCACATTCCCTGTGCGCCACGACAGGGCGTAACCGCAGGCATCAGGCCTGACGACGAAACCGCGGGTGCTCCATCGGCACGGCGTCGGTGGCCAACGCCCGGGCCCGGTCCACGCCGCGCACCAGCGCACGGCTCATGGTTTCACCCGGGCACGAGGGGTAGTACTCCTCGAACAGCGCCTTGCCCCGGCGCCCGTACACCCCCAGGAACATCTGCGTGGCCCCGGTGCGCGACAACCGCACCTGCACGTCGATGCTGGTGCCATCGCTGAGTTCTTCGTCATGGCTGCGGCTGTGCAGCTGAGAGTCGGCCCACGCCCAATAAGTCTCTTCCCTGATGCGCATCACACTGCTCCTTGTTCGTTCGAACCGACAGTAAGGCATACAACCGCCAAGGGGGCTAGCGACAGCCGTCGCCCCATTGAGCGAGTTCAAGAAAGCCGCATAAAACGGCAGATTCAGCGTACCGGTCGTCTGTTTGCGAAATAGCCTACAACCCACATGAAAAAGCCCCACACACCGCAGCACAGGCTGGATGGCGGGGCCTCTTCGGCGTCGTGGCTACTTCTTGCGCAGGCCCGGCAGAAACCGGCGGCGCTCGCTGCGCGGTGGCACCGTGGAGCGCACACGTACCGGCGCGTCTTCCAGGGTCATGTTGGCAAACCCCAGCTGGAACGCTGCTTGCCCGCAACGCACCTGGCTGTTGATGGGAAACTCGTCACCATCGTCTTCGAAATACGATTCCTTCATACCCGGCTCCCCTGCTGTGGATCACTACCGGCACGCAGATGAATGCCTAGGAAATAGTGACCTGTTGCTTTCAGAGACTAGCCGGACATTTGAAGACTGCCTGGTCACTTATTGTCGCACCCGACCAGTGGCCTATGGCTACCTGAGTTTGACCGCGGTGCCGGTGACGAATACCACCACCATGCCGCCACGGGCCGACGGCATGCTGATTTCGTAATCCAGGCCGATCACTGCATCGGCCTGCAGGCTGCGGGCGCGCTGGCGGATTTCGTCGGTGGCCTGGATGCGCGCTTCTTTCAGGGCGCTTTCCAGGGTTTGCGAACGGCCGCCGAAAAAGTCGCGAAAGCTGGTGAAGATGTCGCGTACCACGTTGATGCCCTGCACCGATTCGGCGCTGACTACATCCAGGTAGGCCGCGACTTCGCGCCCTTCGACAGTGCCAGTGGTGGTGAGGATCATTGCGTACTCCTGAGCGTTGTCGGGGCATGCCCCGACCCAAAAGAACACGATGGTAACAAACCCGCACTTTCGCCGCCCGTCACTTGCGGCCCGCCCAAGTGCGGCTATTTTCATTGGAACGTTGTTACAGCGTATTAATACTTCGGACGGAGTCGAAGCATGTCGATACCACGTTGCATGAGCGTTCTTGCATTGGGCCTGGTGCTGGCCGGGCTGGCGGGCTGCAGCAGCATCGATGCCCGCACCACACAATACGTCGGGGCGCCCCATCCTTCGCCCACCACTGCGGCTACGGTCGAGGTACTGCGCAGCGAACCGACCCGCCCCCATGTCCGCCTGGGCGAGATCGTGGTCGATGCCAGCGTGTCCCCGCCGCCACCGATCACCGACGTGGAGCAGAAGCTGCGCGAACAGGCCGCCAGTATCGGCGGCGACGCCGTCGTGGTGGTCTACGACCGCATCCAGCCGGTTTCGGCCTATGTCAGTGGCCCGCTCTGGGACCGCGATATCCGCTCCATCGACGGACGCAAGCTCAAGGGCATCGTCATCAAGTATCAGTGACCCTGTGGTCGCCGGTGGTGCCGGCGCCAGCGTACGCGCCCATTCGCCCCCTGGGGCCCCTGCCTCGCTGGCAAGGCCGGCCCCTGCCCAGAAGCGCAACATTGAACAGGCACCACCGTCATGCAAAGGACCACCGCCACTTGTCTCGTGCTGCCCTGCGCCCTGCTGTTCCTGCAGCACGCCCTGGCGGACAACGCCGAAACCGCCAACAAGAGCAACAACCCGCTCAACCTGGCACCGGGCCTGAACCTGCAGGACTACTACACCCCCTCGGTGTACGACAGCAACGTGCATACCAACGATTTTCTGGTGCGCGGCACCCTGCCGGTCGCCCCTGGCGAACTGCTGCCGGTACCGCAACTGCTGCGCGCCACCCTGCCCATCAGCACCCGACCCGACCCCCACGGCGGCTACAGCACCGGCATCGGCGACCTCAACCTGTTCGACATCTTCCTGCTCAAGACCGAAGGCGTGCAGTTGGGCATCGGCCCGCAGCTCACCGCCCCCACTGCCGAGCACGACGAGCTGGGCACCGGCAAGTGGCAGGCGGGGCTGGCGGCGGTGGCCATCGACGCCTCGCCACGCGGGCTGCTCGGTGCGCTGGTGCAGTACCAGAGCTCGTTTGCCGGCGACCATGACCGCGCCCACGTCGAAACCGCCACCCTGCAGCCATTCATCATCCACAACCTGCCCAAGGGCTGGTACCTGCGCTCCACCGGCACCTGGACCTTCGACCTGAAGAACGACACCCACTACATCCCGCTGGGGCTGGGCGTGGGCAAGGCCTGGAAGGCCGGCAGCAACATCCTCAACGCCTTCATCGAGCCGCAGTGGACGGTGGAAAAGAAAGGTGACGGCCTGCCGCAGTTCACCGTGTTCGCCGGCCTTAACGTGACCTTCGGCAAGTAGCCAGCCCATGACCGGACCCTCCGGCAGCCAGCACCCTGTGCGTTCAATTGAAGGAGCACCACCATGCATACCCGACCTGTCCTGCGTTACCTGCCGGTGCTCGTGCTCAGTGGCGCGCCGCTGCTGGTGCAGGCCGACAACGCGCGTGACTGGCAGAACATCCCGATCGACCTGAACATGGTGTTCGGCTACTACAACCGCATCGACACCAACACCCCGATCGACACCGCCCTGCCCATCGACGGCCTGTCCCTGGATGCCGACCTCTACATCCTGCGCCTGGCGCGCTCGTTCAGCATCGACGGACGCAACAGCGCGATCCAGCTGGTGCAGCCATACGCCGACGTGTCGGCCTCGTTCGACGATGCACGTTTCTTCAATGGCACCAAGCACAACGGCGGCATGGGCGACACCCAGATCGTGTTCGCCCACAACTTCTTCGGCGGCCCGGCGCTGACCGCCGAGGAGTTCGCCAGCTGGACCCCGGAAACCTTCATGACCGGCGCCGTATGGCTCACCGTGCCCAATGGCGACTACGCCAAGAACCGCGTCATCAACATCGGCGCCAACCGCTGGGTGGTCAAACCCGAAATCGGCTTCGGCCACCCCATCGGCCCCACCTGGCTGGAGGTCAACACCTGGGTTTCGCTATTCGGCGACAACGACGACTACCTGGGCGACAACAAGCTGGAGCAGAAACCGCTGTATGCCGTCGAAGGCCACTACAGCTACACCATCAACCGCGGCCTGTGGGCTTCCCTCGACGCCACCTACAGCTTCGGCGGCGAAACCCGCATCAACGGCGAAAACCAGGACAACAAGCAGGCCAACACCCTGGTCGGTGCCAGCCTGGGCTTCATGCTCTCGCCGCAGTTCGGTGGCCTGATCGCCTACACCGACACCGTGTCCGAACGTACCGGCTCACCCGATGTGAACACCTGGACCTTGCGCCTGAACTACGCCTGGTAGCCATGGGAGGCCTGATGAAGCGTTCGCACCGACTCACCTGCCTGGCCCTGCTGGCCCTGTTGCCGGCCCTGGCAAAGGCTGCCGACCCGCTCGACCCCAGGGCCCTGGCCGCGCTGTCGAACATGGGCAGTTACCTGCACCGCCTGCAGGCCTTCAGCCTGAGCACCCGCAGCGAAACCGACCAGCAACTCGACAGCGGCCCCACGGTGACCTTCGCCCACCACACCCAGGTGCTCGCCCGCCAGCCCGACAAGCTGTTCGTCAGCGTCGACCAGGGCTCGGCGGCGCGCCAGTTCTTCTACGACGGCAAGCAGTTCACCCTGTATGACGGTCGTCACGGCTACTACAGCAAAGGCGCGGCGCCGGCGACCATCGAGCAACTGCTCGGACAACTGAGCGAGCGCTACGCCATCACCCTGCCGCTGGCCGACCTGTTCCGCTGGAACGCCCAGACCGCGAAACAGGTCGGCATCACCCAGGCCACGCTGATCGGCAGCGAATCCCTCGACGGCCAGGCCTGTACCCACTACGTGTTCCGCCAGCCCGACATCGACTGGCAACTGTGGCTACGCGAAGGCGCGCAGCCGTTGCCGTGCAAGCTGATGATCACCCGCCGCGACGACCCCGAGCGCCCGCGCCACAGCGTGACCTTCGACTGGGACCTGAGCACGCCCATCAACCCGGCAGCCTTCGACTTCACCCCGCCGGCCAAGGCCGTGGCGGTACCGCTGCGCGAACCGAACGAGGGCCGCCAGCCATGACGCCACTGCGTACCTGCCTGCACCTGGGCCTGATCGCCTGCCTGCTGACACCGCTGATGGCCGACGCCTGGCAACTGCGCGGCGGCGGTGGCGGGCGCACCTTCGTGGTGCCCTATCACGCCGGGGGCGGCCACTTCGCCCCCCCGCCGCCGCATTACCAGCCGATGCCGCACCCGATGCCCCCGCATCCGCAGCCGATGCCGCCCCACCCGGCGCCGCCTCCGCATCCGCAGCCCGGCCCTGGGCCGCACCCACCGGGCCCGCCACCGCATCCACCGGGCCCGGGCCCTCACCCGCCCGGCCCCGGCCCGATGCCGCCACCACCGCCACCGCCGCACCCGGACGACTGGTATCACCCCTGGGCCGCCGCTGCCGTGGTCGGTGCCACCACTGCCACGGCCATCGCCATCGGCACCCAGGTGGCCGAGGTACCGCCGGACTGCGTGTCGGTGGTCGCCAACGGCGTGGCCTACCAGCACTGCGGCGCCACCTGGTACCAGCCGCAATACGTCGGCAGCAACGTGCAGTTCATCGTGGTGCCTGCGCCATGGTGAACCCACCCGACCCAAAGGAATGCCCATGAGCGCCCTCACCGACATCAATGCCCTGCACGCCGCCATCGCCGCCTCGGTGCTGGGCCAGGACCAGGTGATCCGCCAGATCCTGGTGGGCCTGCTGGCCAACGGGCACGTGCTGCTCGAGAGCCTGCCGGGCCTGGCCAAGACCCGCACGGTCAAGGCCCTGGCCCGGCACCTGGATGCACGCATGAGCCGCATCCAGTTCACCCCCGACCTGCTGCCCTCCGACATCACCGGCGCCGAGGTGCTGCAACAGGTCGAGGGCCAGCACCAGGTGCGTTTCCAGCCCGGCCCGCTGTTCGGCAACCTGATCCTGGCCGACGAGATCAACCGCGCCCCGGCCAAGGTGCAGGCGGCGCTGCTCGAAGCCATGGAGGAGCGCCAGATCACCGTAGCCGGCACCAGTCACAGGCTGCCCGACCTGTTCATGGTGATCGCCACCCAGAACCCCATCGAGCAGGAAGGCACCTACCCGCTGCCCGAGGCGCAGATGGACCGCTTCCTGATGAAGGTGCTGCTGGATTACCCCGCGCCGGCCGATGAAGGCCAGGTGTTGCAACTGCTGCGCCAGGAGGAACAGCGGGCGGCGGCCAAGGCGGCCAGCGACAGCTTCAGCCTCGGCCAGGAGGTGATCTTCCAGGCCCGCCGGGAAGTGGCAGCCATTCACGTGGCCCCGGCCATCGACAGCTACCTGATCGCACTGGTCAACGCCACCCGCCACCCCGCCGACTACGACGCCGACCTGGCGCGCTGGCTGCAGCTGGGCGCCAGCCCACGCGGCGGCATCGGCCTGGACCGCTGCGCGCGCGCCGATGCCTGGTTGCAGGGCCAGGACTTCGTCTCGCCCGACAACGTGCGCGCCATGCTCCACCCGGTGCTGCGCCATCGCCTGCAACTGAGCTACGACGCGGTTGCCGACGGCGTGACCAGCAGCGAGGTACTCGACCGCCTGCTCGACAAGGTGGCCATCCCGGCCTGAGGACCGCATATGCCAGCACCGGCGCAGCAACCCGACGGGCACGTCTACGTATCGCTGGCGCAGCTGATGGCGCTGGCGTTCGATGCCCGCGGCCTGAGCTTTCTGGCGCGCCAGCCCAGGGCCAGCGTGCTGGCCGGCAGCCACGCCTCGCGCCTGCGCGGGCGCGGCCTGAACTTCGACGAGCTGCGCCGCTACCAGCCCGGCGACGACCTGCGCCATCTCGACTGCAGGGCCAGCCTGCGCACCGGCACGCCGGTGGTACGCACCTTCACCGAAGAACGCGACCGCCCGGTGCTGGTGGTGCTCGACCAGCGCATGTCGATGTTCTTCGGCTCGCAGGTCAGCTTCAAGTCGGCGCTGGCCGCGCAACTGGCCGCGCTGTGCGCGTGGATCGCGCTGGCTGCAGGCGACCGGGTCGGCGCCCTGCTGTTCGACGACACCCGCATCGAATACCTGGCGCCGCTGCGCAGCCGCAGCCGGGTCCAGGCGATCTGCGCCAGGGCCGCACAGTTCAACCAGGCGCTGTCGGCGGATGTACCCGATGGCGATGCTGCGCACGGCCTCGACACAGTCCTGCAGCGCTGCCTGGCGCTGGCCGCGCACGACTGCCTGATCTGCTTCATCAGCGACTTCGCCGGTGCCGGCGAACGCACCCTGCATCAGTTGCGCCAGCTGCGTACCCACAACGACGTGATCGCGTTGCAGGTCTACGACCCGCTGGCCCTCGACCTGCCACGCCAGGGGCGCCTGCTGGTGACCCAGGGCCAGTTGCAGGTGGAGCTGGCGGTGGAGCGGCGTCAGGTGCACAAACCCTTGAGCGAGTTTCTCAGTGGCCGCCTGCACGACGTGGCGCAGATGCTGCGCCGCAGCCAGGTGCCGCTGCTGATGTTCAGCACCGCCCTGCCTGCCGCCCAACAGCTGCGCATGGAACTGGGCAAGCTGCGCAGGCCACCGGCATGACCGCGCCAGTGTCCAGCGTCGACCAGCTCAAGGAGCTGGCGCTGCCGCCCGCCGTCAGCTACTGGCCACAAACCTGGGGCTGGGCGCTGCTGGCGGCATTGCTGCTGGCCGGGCTGGTGCTGTGGGCGGCGCTGCGCCTGCGCCGCTGGCAGCGCGACCGCTACCGCCGCCAAGCCCTGGCACGCCTGCGCCAGCTGGAACAGGCAATGGCAGATCAAACCCGGCGCGTGCAGGCCCTGCGCGAAGTGCCCGAGCTGCTCAAGCGCGTGGCCCTGTCGATGCCCGAGGCTCCGGCCGTGGCCCCGCTGCATGCCGCCGACTGGCAGGCGTTTCTGGTGAGCCATTCACGCACCCCGCTGCCCGCCGACTTCGCCTGGCAACTGGCGCAGCTGGCCTATGCCCCCGACAGCCGCCTGCACGAAATCGATGCGTCAGCGCTGTTGGGCTACAGCCGCGCCTGGGTAGAGCATCATCATGTGGCAGCTTGATTACCCCTGGCTGTTGCTGATGCTGGCGCTGCCCTTGCTCGGCTACCGCTACCTGCCGCCCTATCAGGAAGCCCGCAGCGCCTTGCGCGTACCGTTCTTCGAGGCCATCAGCCAGGCCACCGGGCAGCGTCCGCGCCTGCCCGGCACCCGGGCCAATCGCTGGCAGCTGCTGTTGCACTGGCTGGTGTGGGCACTGCTGTGCCTGGCCGTGGCACGCCCGGTGCTGGTCGAGCCCCCCATCGAGCGCCAGGCACCAGTACGCGACCTGATGCTGGCCATCGACATCTCCCAGTCGATGCAGACCGTCGACCTCAAGAACGCCGACGGCAAACCGGTTTCGCGCATCAGCGCGGTCAAGGCGGTGGTCGCCGACTTCATCGCCAGGCGCCAGCAGGACCGTCTCGGCCTGGTGGTGTTCGGCAGCGGCGCCTACGCCCAGGCACCGCTGACCCTGGACCACGCCAGCCTGTCGATCCTGCTGCAGCAGACCGACGTCGGCATGGCCGGGCCCAACACCGCCATCGGCGATGCCATCGGCCTGAGCCTCAAGCTGCTGGAGCAGGCTCACGAGCCGCAGAAGGTGCTGATCCTGCTGACCGACGGCAACGACACCAGCAGCGCCATCACCCCCGCCCACGCCGCCCAGATCGCCGCGGCCCGCGGGGTGGTGATCCATACCATCGGCATCGGCGACCCGCAGGCCGAAGCCGAGGCCAAGGTCGACCTGCCGACCTTGCAGCAGATCGCCACCGTCACCGGCGGGCAGTTCTTCCGGGCCCAGGACCGCGATGCCCTGCAACAGGTGTACGCCACCCTCGACACGCTCACCCCGCACGCAGTGAAGACCTACAGCCACCAACCCAAGCGCGACCTGTTCTGGCTGCCGCTGGGCGCGGCCCTGTTGCTGCTGACGCTATACCACCTGCTCGCCCTGGCGGCAGCGTGGTGGCGCAGGCGCCTGCCAGTGGAGGCGCCCGCGCATGGACATTGACCTGAACAACCTGCATTTTCTGCGCCCGCTGTGGCTGTGGCTCTGGCTGCCCGCCGTGCTGCTGGTGCTGGCCTGGCGCCGCCAGCGCGGCCAGGCGCTGAACGTGAGTATCGCCCCGCAACTGCTGGCGCACCTGCGCATGGACGGCCACGACCGGCACCGCATTCGCCCCATACACCTGCTGGCGGCCCTGCTCGCACTCGGCGCACTGGCCGCTGCCGGCCCCACCTGGGAGCAGGACCGCCCGCAGTTTCTCGACAACCGCGCGCCGTTGATCCTGGCCCTGGACCTGTCCGGCTCGATGGACGCCAGCGACCTCTCGCCCACCCGCCTGGAGGCCGCCAAGCACAAGCTGCACAGCCTGGTGCAACGCCGCCAGGGCGCAGCCACCGGGCTGATCGCCTATGCCGGCAGCGCACACCTGGTGCTGCCCCCCACCCGCGACCCGGCGCTGCTCGACAGCTTCATCCAGGCGCTGGGCAGCGACCTGATCGAACAGCCTGGCAAGAACGTTTTGGCCGTGGTGGGGCTGGCCCGTCAACTGATCGCCGCCGAGCCCGGCCCCGCCACCCTGGTGCTGCTCACCGACGGTGCCGACACCACGCAACTGGCCCCGCTGGGCAAGGCCCTGGACGCCAGCCTGCTGCAGGTACTGGTGCTGGCGGTGGGCAGCAGCGATGGCGGCCTGGTCAGGGGCGCCGACGGTCAGCCGCGCACCGACAGCAACGGCCGGCCGCAACTGGGCCGCTTCGACAAGGCCGGCCTCGAACAACTGGCCAGGGCGCTGGATGCACCACTGGGCAGCCTGACCCCCGACGATGACGACCTGGACTGGATCGAGGCCCATGCCCAGCAGCACTTCGCCGACGCCGACCCGGCCAGCCAGCAGCTGCGCTGGAAAGACGCCGGCTACTGGCTGTGCTGGCCGTTGCTGCTGATCGCCCTGTTGTGCATCCGCCGCGGCTGGAGCCTGAACTGGAGCGCGTGCCTGCTGCTGGGCCTGGTGCTGGCCCCGGACGGGGCGCGCGCCAATGCCCTGGTGGATGCATTCATGACCCCCGACCAGCAGGGTCGCTGGGCCTTCGAACACCACCACCTGCCCGCCGCGGCGGCGCACTTTCAGGACCCTTACTGGAAGGGCATTGCCGCCTACCAAGGGGCCGACTACGACCTGGCGCTGGCCAGTTTCGCGCGCCTGCACACCGCACCGGCCTATTTCTACCTGGGCAATATCTACACCCGCCGCTTCAAGTTCGACCAGGCCATCGCCGCCTATCGCCAGGCACTGGCCCTGCAACCTGGGTTTGCCGAGGCCCAGGCCAACCTCGCCCTGGCCATCGCCCTACAGAAGGACACCGAGTCGGCGCAGCAGAACGCCCCAGAGGTGCAGGCCGACCAGGTGGCCTTCGACAAGCCGGCCGGCAAGGGCCCGAGCAAGCAGGTGCAGACCCCGCAGGCGACCTCGGACGCCCTGTGGCTGCAGAACCTCACCACCTCGCCCGCGCAGTTTCTCAAGCGCAAGTTCAGCCTGCAGGACCAGGCTGCCAGGGGGGCGCCATGAGGCTTGTCGGCCTGCTCCTGGCCTGGCTGCTGTGCAGCTGTGCGCTTGCCGCCGACCCGCAGTTGCGAGTGCAGGCGCAACTGCTGGGGGGCAACAGCGTAGTGGTAGGTGAAACCGTGCAGTTGCAGCTGGACGTGCTCACCGACACCTGGTTCACCGGCGCCCCGCAGTTGCCGACGCTGAGCGTGCCCGGCGCACTGGTCACCCCGCCCGGCGACCAGGCCCAGCACCTGACCCTGAACCTGGACGGCAGCACCTGGTTCGGCATGCGCTACCTGTACCCGATCACCGTGCAGCAGGCCGGCACCCTGGATATTCCCGCTCTGACCGTGACGGCCCGGCCGGGCAATGCCGCGGCCGCCCTGAGCGCCACCACGGCGGCGCTGCACCTGCGCGTACAACTGCCGACCGGGGTCGAGCCGGGCCAGGCGGTGCTGGTGGCCACCGCCCTGAGCCTGACCCAGCAGGTGAACCCGGCCAGCAGAACACTCAAGGTGGGTGACAGCCTCACTCGCAGCGTGACCCTGCAGGCCCAGGGCGCGCCGAGCCTGATGCTGCCGGTGACGGCGCTGCAGGCCGTGCCGGGCCTGAGCCTCTACCTCAAGACGCCCCAGGTGCAGGCCCTCGACGATGGCCATGGCCATGTCGTGGGCGGCCAGCGCATCGACACCGCCAGCTACCGCATCGAGCAGCCCGGCAGCTACCAGCTGCCCGCCGTGCAGGTGCACTGGTGGAGCACCACCGAAAAGGCCCTGCGCAGCACAACGCTGCCCGCCGTGCCCTTCACCGCCAGCGCCGGCCCTGCCTACACCCCGGTGTTCTCGGTGGCCGACGATCTGCAGCGTCTTGGCCAGCAGGGCCGCCTGCACCTGTCGCGGCACTGGCTCGGCGCCGCCCTGGTGCTCGCGGCACTGGGCCTGGCGTGGCAGGTGTGGCGTAGCCGCGGGCCGACCTGGCTGGCCCGCTGGCGGCACTGGCAGGCCCGACGCCAGGCCCGTCGCCTCGCCTCTGCCGAGCATGCATGGCAACAGGTGCCCGTTGATCTGGCCAGGCATCCGCCGCAGCTCACTGCGCTATACCTGTGGTTCAGGCGCAGCCAGGGCAGCGTGCGCCTGGCCACGGCCGACGACACCACCCTGCTGGCGCTGCTGCGACGCTGCTACGGCGCAGACGGCGCGCCCGATACGCTGCTCGCTGCGCTCAAGGCCGAACTTGCACAGCTTCATGCACGGCATTCACCGCGCCAGCCTGCCGCGCCCGCGCGCCACGGCCTGCGCCCGCTCAATCCAATGCAGAACAGGGAGTCGCGATGAAATCCAGTCCGAGTGTTCGTGGGTGGCTGCTGCTGGTATTGCTGCTGCACTGGCCATTGTCGGCCCAGGCCGATGCGCCGCTGCCCTCATGGCATCAGGGCGCCGCCAGGGCCGCCCTTGTGCAGTTCGTCGAAAGCGTCACCCGCGAGGGCGACCCGCAGTTCGTGGCCCCCGCGCAACGCATCGCGGTGTTCGACAACGACGGCACCCTGTGGAGCGAACAGCCCGCCTACTTCCAGGTGCTGTTCGCCTTCGACGAGATCCGCCGCATGGCCCCCGAGCACCCCGAGTGGAAGACCACCCAGCCGTTCAAGGCGGTGCTGGAAAACGACCAGAAGGCCCTGGCCGCCGCCGGCATGGACGGCCTGCTGAAAATCATCGGCGTGACCCACACCGGGGTCAGCACCGAAGCCTTCATCGGCCATGCCAGGGCCTGGCTGGCCAAGGCCCGTCACCCCACCCACCAGCGCCCCTACACCGAGATGATCTACCAGCCCATGCACGAGCTGCTCGACTACCTGCGCAGCCAGGGCTTCAAGGTGTACATCGTCTCCGGGGGCGACACCGCGTTCATGCGCGCCTTCGCCGACGAGGTGTACGGCGTGCCGCCCGAGCAGGTGATCGGCTCCAGCTTCGTCACCGAATACCAGCTGGTCGACGGCGTGCCGGCCCTGCTGCGTACCGCCAGGATCGCGCACAACGATGACGGCCCGGGCAAGCCCGAAAGCATCGACGCGATCATCGGGCGCCGGCCGATCCTGGCCTTCGGCAACTCCGACGGGGACCTGCAGATGCTGCAATGGACCGCCGCCGGCAAGGGCCCGCGCTTCATGGGCCTGGTGCACCACACCGACGCGAAACGTGAATGGGCCTACGACCGCCAGTCGCAGGTCGGACGGCTGGACAAGGCGCTGGACGAAGCGCGCCGCCAGCAATGGACAATCGTGGACATGGCGGCCGACTGGGCCCGGGTCTTCCCTTTCGAGCCTGCCTCCACCCCGCAATCGCAGTGACGCGGTAACGAGCAAAGCAGTGATGCAACCGACATGTCGCCTGCGGGCGGCTCGAATGGCGAAAGGGAGGCAAGTCAGATGACTCGCATACGCAGATGGGCACCGCAGCTCGCGCTGGTCGCGGCCACGGTGATGGGGCTCGCGACAGGGGCGGCAAGTGCCGCCGACAAGCCGAATATCCTGGTGATATTCGGCGACGACATCGGCCAGACCAATATCAGTGCCTACTCGATGGGGGTGGTCGGCTACCAGACCCCCAACATCGACCGCATTGCCAAGGAAGGCATGCTGTTCACCGACTACTACGCGGAAAACAGCTGCACCGCCGGCCGCTCCAGCTTCATCACCGGGCAGACGCCACTGCGCACCGGCCTGTCCAAGGTCGGTGCACCGGGGGCGCCGGTGGGCCTGCAGGACCGCGACATCACCATCGCCCAGGCGCTCAAGTCGCTGGGCTACGCCACCGGGCAGTTCGGCAAGAACCACCTGGGCGACAAGGACGAGTACCTGCCGACCAAGCACGGCTTCGACGAGTTCTTCGGCAACCTCTATCACCTCAACGCCGAAGAAGAGCCCGAGCGCCCCTACTGGCCCAAGGATCCGAACGACCCCTACGTGAAGAACTTCAGCCCGCGCGGGGTGATCCACGCCTTCGCCGACGGCAAGATCGAGGACACCGGTTCGCTCAACAAGAAGCGCATGGAAACCATCGACGATGAAACCACCGGCGCGGCCGAGGAGTTCATCAAGAAGCAGGTGGCCGCCGACAAGCCGTTCTTCGTGTGGATGAACACCACGCGCATGCACGTGTACACCCATGTGCGCGACTCGATGAAGGGCCAGAGCGGCATGCCCGGCAACGAGTACGCCGACGGCATGCTCGAGCACGATGGCGACGTGGGCAAGCTGCTCAAGACCCTCGACGACCTGAAGATCGCCGACAACACCATCGTGATCTACACCACCGACAACGGGCCCAACCAGTTCTCCTGGCCGGACGCGGCGACCACGCCGTTTCGCAGCGAGAAGGACTCCAACTGGGAAGGCGCCTTCCGCGTGCCGGCGATCATCCGCTGGCCGGGCAAGATCAAGGAAGGCACGGTGTCCAACGAGATGTTCTCGGGCCTGGACTGGTTCCCCACCCTGCTGGCGGCTGCCGGTGACACCGGCGTGAAGGACAAGCTGCTCAAGGGCTGGGCACCGACTGCCGGTGGCAAGAATTTCAAGGTGCACCTGGACGGCTACAACCAGCTGCCCTACCTCACCGGCCAGCAACCCAAGGGCGCACGTGACGAGTTCTACTACTTCAACGACGACGGCGACCTGGTGGCGATGCGCTTCGGCGACTGGAAGGCGGTGTTCTGCGAACAGCGTCGCCCCGGCGGCTTCGAAGTGTGGCAGGACCCGTTCGTGTGCCTGCGCGTGCCGAAGATCTTCAACCTGCGCATGGACCCGTATGAGCGCGCCGACGTGGTCTCTGACCAGTACAACGACTGGCTGGCGAAGAACGTCTACCTGACCGGCATCGCCACCATGAAGGCCTCGGTGTTTCTCGAAACCTTCATCGACTACCCACCCAGCCAGCACCCGGCCAGCTTCAGCGTCGACCAGGTGCGCAAGCAGGTGGACGCGAAGATCGAGGAGAAGATGAAGCAAGGCAAGCAATAGGCGGCAAGCTGCACACGGATGCCTCGTCCCTGACGGGGCATTTTGCCGACTGCGATACCCGCCCAACCCGCCAATCTGCTGCTAGGCTCAAGCACTGGTTGTCCCTCCCGCGAGGGCGTGTTCCCAGCACTCACCACAAGGCCCCTTGCCCTGATGCCGGTCGCCAGCCGCTCCTCCCGACACGCCAAAGCCCCCGCCGCCTGCGCTCCACCCCGCACACTGCACCTGGCAGCGACCCTGCTGCTGGTCTCCGGCAGCGCGGCGCTGATCTATCAGGTGCTGTGGATCAAGCAGCTGTCACTGGTGGTGGGGGTGGAAGTGCATGCGATCACCACCGGCATCAGCGCATTCTTCGCCGGGCTGGCGCTGGGCGGCTGGTGGCTGGGGCGTCACGCCGATCGGCTGCGCCGGCCGCTGCGCCTGTATGCGCTGCTCGAACTGGCCGTGGCCGTGGTCGGCATCGCAGCCACCCTGGCCCTGGGCAGCAGCGCCGGGTTGTTCGCCCGCCTGCAGGGCAGCATCGGGCTGCTGGCCTGGGCGCTGCCGTTCAGCCTGGTTGCCCTGCCGGCGCTGCTGATGGGCGGCACCCTGCCGGTGCTGGTGCGTGCCGTGACCGCGCAAGGGGCAACGGCCGGACGCGCCGGCGGGCAACTGTACGCGGCCAACACGGCCGGGGCGATTGTCGGCACCCTGCTCGCAGCCTTTGTGCTGATCCCGCTGCTGGGGGTGCGCGGCAGTGCCTGTGCCGCCGCCGTGCTCAACCTGCTGGCCGGGGGCGGCGCACTGTGGCTGCTGCGCCTGACACCGGACGTCGAAGCCGACACCGTGGTAACCGCCAGCGCCCCGCGCAGCCCGGCGGCGCGCCTGGCCCTGGCCCTGTACGCGGTGGCCGGGGGCATTGCGCTGGGCTATGAGGTGATCTGGTCGCAGGCCCTGGTGCAGTTCATGAGCACCCGCACCTTCGCCTTCGCGGTGATGCTGGCCACCTACCTGGCGGGGCTGATGCTGGGCAGCGCACTGATTGCCCGGCGCGTGGAGCGGCTGCGCGACCCGTGGGCCACCTTTGCCGTGCTGATCGGTGCGGCGGGGCTGCTGGCGCTGCTGGAAATCGCCGGGCTGGGGCGCTGGCTGATCAGTGCGCAAACCCAGGCCGAAGCGCTGGTACTGGGCCTGGGCGGCAGCGCACTGGCGGGCATGAGTGCCCGCTTTGCGGTGGTGGCGGTGAGCGTCGTGCTGCTGCCCACCACGCTGCTGGGGGCGGCGTTCCCGGTGGCGCTGCGCCTGGCCTGCGCGCCGGGCCATGCGGGGCGCGACGTGGGCGCGGTGGTGGCGCTCAACACCCTGGGCGGGATTGCCGGGGTGATGCTGTGCGGGTTCGTGCTGGTGCCCGCGCTGGGGCTGGTGCGCAGCCTGGGGGTGCTGGCGGTGCTGGCGGCAGGGGTCGGGGTAATCGCGGTCGTGGCGGGGGCGGGCCTGGCCGCTTCGCCGGCAAGGCCAGCGCCTGCAGGTACAGGCTCAGAATCTGCTCGAACCCTGTGGGAGCGGGCTTGCCAGCGAACAGGCCCACTCAGTCAACCCAGATTCATCGCCCTCTACGCCATTGCCCTGGCCAGCCTCCTGACCGCCCTGCTCACCCCACCCCAGCGCCTGGCCAACCTGCTGCCCGGCGCGCGCAGCGGCGAGCTGGTGTTCTATCAGGAAGGCCGTGGCGCCACGGTCGCCGTGGTCGAACAGCACAAGCCCCAGGGCAGCTTTCGTCGCCTGTACATCCAGGGCGTGTCCAACACCGGCGATGCCATGCCGTCGCTGCGCTACATGCGCCTGCAGGCCCTGCTGCCGCTGTTGATCCACAACGGCGAGCCGCGCTCGGCGCTGGTGATCGGGCTGGGCACCGGCATCACCGCCGGCGCCCTGCTGCGCTACCCCGGCCTGGAGCAACGCGTGGTGGCCGAACTGCTGCCGGCGGTGGTGCACGCCTCGACGCTGTTCCAGGGCAACTACCACGCCGCCGCCGATGCGCGCCTGGACATCCGCCTGCGCGACGGGCGCCGTGAACTGCTGGCCAGCCCGCAGCCCTACGACCTGATCACCCTGGAGCCACCGCCCCCTTCGGCAGCCGGCGTGGTCAACCTGTACTCGCGTGACTTCTACCAGCTGGCCGCCAGCCGCCTCAACCCCCAGGGCCTGGTCGCCCAGTGGCTGCCGCTGCCCACCCAGAACATCGACGACAGCCGTGCCCTGGTGCGCAGCTTCATCGACGTGTTCCCGCATGCCTCGCTGTGGACCACCGAGTTCCATGAAATGCTGCTGGTCGGCTCGCTGCAGCCGGTGCGCCTGGACCTGCCGCGCATCAGCGCGCGCCTGGCGCAACCCCCCGTGCAACGCACCCTGGCCGAGGTGGGCGTGGACTCGCCGGCCGCACTGCTGGCCACCTGGGTCACCGACCGCGCCGGCCTGGAGCGCTTTGCCGCGCAGGCCCCGGCCGTCACCGACGACCAGCCACGCATCGAGTACGCCCCCTGGGTGCGCAGCGACGAGATCACCCGGGTGTTGCCGGCCCTGCTGGCGCTGGGCAGCCCGGTGCCGCTGGAAGGCGCCGATGCCCTGGCCAGCCTGCGCCTGAACGACCAGCGCCAGCGCCTGCAGCGCTTCTACCAGGTGGGCCTGAGCGCCTACCGCGGCCAGCGCGACACCTGGGCGCGACAGGTTCAGGGCGTGATGCGAGAAGATGGCAGCAACCCGTACTACCGTTGGTTCCTGGGCATGCCGTGAAGCGCGCCGCCTGATTGAAGCGCCCCTTACCCCAACAGCATGGACGTCTGCATGTCGAAAAAGCGCGCCGTTACGCCGCCCCAACAGCCCCCCGTGCGCGGCACCAGCCTGCTCTGGCCGGTGCTGGCCGGGGCGGTCCTGCTGGCCCTGCTGGGCACCTGGTTCGCCCTCGACCGTGCCCCGGCACGCCTGCCGGTGGCCGCGCAGAGCACGCCACCAGCCCCGCCAGCGCCAAGCAGCCCCGCCCCGGCGCTGGTCGACGAAGCCACCTGCCAGGGTTGCCATGGCGAACAGGTTCGCCAGTGGCAAGGTTCCCATCACCAGTTGGCGATGCAGCCGGCCACCGCCCAGACCGTGCTGGGCAATTTCGCCGAAGTGCAGTTCAAGAGCGACCGCGAGACCACGCGCTTCTTTCGCCAGGGCGACCGCTTCTGGGTCAACACCCCAGGCGCCGACGGCCGGCCCCAGGATTTCGAGGTGGCCTATGCCTTCGGCATCGAGCCCCTGCAGCAGTACCTGATCGATACCGGCGGCGGGCACCTGCAGGCGCTCGGGGTGGCCTGGGATACGCGCCAGCAGCAGTGGTTTCACCTGTACCCCGGCCAGGGCGTGGACTTCAAGAACCCGCTGCACTGGAGCAAGCCGCAGCAGAATGCCAACTTCATGTGCGTGGAGTGCCATACCACCGGCTTCAAGCGCAATTTCAACGCTGCCAGCGCCACCTTCGACAGCCACTGGAACAGCCTGGGCGTGGGGTGCCAGGCGTGCCACGGCCCGGCCTCCGGGCACCTGGCGTGGGCGGCGCAAAAGCCGGCCAGGCAGGTTGCCCATGCCGGCTTCCAGCAGAGCCTGGTGGAGGGTGGCAACCTGGCCGAAGTCGAAACCTGTGCCCGCTGCCATGCGCGCCGCGCGCCGCTGGGCGATGGCTTTCACAACGAGCGCCGCCTGATGGACGACTACCTGCCCAGCCGCCTAACCCGCGAGCTGTATGAGCTGGACGGCAAGATCAAGGACGAGGTGTTCGAGTACGGCGCCTTCACCCAGAGCAAGATGTTCGCCAAGGGCGTGCGCTGCAGCAATTGCCACGAGCCCCACAGCACCCAGCTCAAGGCACCGGGCGACGGGGTGTGCCTGCAGTGCCACAACCCTGCGGGCAAGACCGGCGTGGCCGGGGTCGACGGCGCCGGGCTCAAGGCCCGCGACTATACCGCCACCGAGCACCATCACCATGCCCCCGGCAGCCCCGCGGCGCAGTGCGTCAGCTGCCACATGCCCGGCAAGTTCTACATGGTCAACGACTATCGCCACGACCACGGCTTCAGCATTCCGGCACCGGCCCAGGCACTGGCGCTGGGCACGCCGGATGCCTGCCTGGGGTGTCACAAGGGCAGTGCCGGGCAGCGCGTCAGCGAGCAGTTCGCGCTGTGGTACGCCGACCGGCCCTCCGACACACCGGCCTACGCCGCCAGCCTGGACCTGCTGCGCAGCGGCAAACCCGGTGCCGCCCAGGCGCTGCTGACGCAACTGGCCAACCGCGAACTGCCGGCGATCCGCCGCGCCACCCTGCTTGCCGAACTGCCCAACTACCCGAGCGAACGTGCCCTGCAGGCGGCGCGCAGCGCCCTGGGCGACAGCGCACCGCAGGTACGCGCCGCGGCGGTGGAAGCCCTGGCCGCGCTGCTGCCCCCGCAACAGCGGAGCATGCCGCTGGCCCCCTTGCTGCGTGACCCGGTGCTGGCCGTGCGCATCGCGGCCGCCTACGCCCTGCTGCCGGCACGGGCAGCCGGGCTGGGCGCGGCGCAGGCGGCGTTCGAGCAGGCGCTGGGCGAATACGAAAGCGTGCATCTGAGCCTGCTCGAACGCGCCGAAGCCAACCTCAACCTGGCCCTGCTGTACCAGGCCAACGGACGCACCGATGCGGTCGAGCCGTACCTGCGCAGCGCGGTGCTGCGCGACGCCGACTTCCTGCCGGCCCGTGTGGCCCTGGTGCAGTGGCTGGACAGCCATGGCCGCCAGGACGAAGCACGCACGCTGCTGGAAGACAGCCTGCGCCAGCACCCCGACTCGGCGCTGCTGCAGCAGGCCCACGGCCTGGCCCTGATTCGCCAGGGCCGTCGCGACCAAGCGCTGGTGGCGCTGCGCAAGGCCGTGCAGCTGGCCCCGCAGAACGCCGGCTACGGGTATGTGCTGGCGGTGGCCCTGCACGATCAGGGGCAGCGCGAGCCGGCAATGCAACAACTGTGGAGCAGCCTGCAACAACAACCGTTTAACCGTGATGTTCGGCTGGCCTTGATGCATTATCTGCAACAGGCCCGGCAGGTGGACACAGCCAATGCCCTGCTCGAGTCGCTGCGCCAGCTCAACCCCTACGACCCGATGCTGCAACCGCGCCCCGCCAGCGGGAGCTGAGGGCCTGCAAAAAATTTGATGAAGGCAGTATCGAACTAGAATCAGGCCTGCACACTCAGATGCGCATGTGCCTTACCTACCCTGCTCAGGAGCTTGTCCAAATGGCTGCACTGCAACCTGTCACCCTCACCGCCATCCGCACCCACCAGGCCTCCCTGGTAGCCGAATGGCTGGCCGGGCTGGACGCATCGGGTGCCACGCGCAACCTCAAGGCCGACGACCTCAAGCGCCAGACCGAAGAGTTTCTCGACCTGCTGCACGCCGGCCTGCAGAACGGCGATGCCAGCAACCTCAACGCCGGTGCCTGGGACGAAGTGCGCCTGTTCCTGGAAAAGCTCTCCCATAGCCGCGCCCTGCTCGGCCAGGACTCGCAGCAGACCGCCACCTTCATCTTCTCCCTCAAGGGCCCGCTGTTCGCCCTGCTGCAGCGCGAATACAGCGAGCAGCCGGCGCAACTGGCCAACCAGCTGCTGCAGGTGTCCGAACTGCTCGATGCCCTGGGCCTGCACACCATCCGCACCTTCCAGAAATCCCGCGAGGCGGTGATCAAGCGCCAGCAGGAAGAACTGCTGGAGCTGTCCACCCCGGTGGTCAAGCTGTGGGACGGCGTACTGGCACTGCCGATGATCGGCACCCTGGACTCGCAACGCACCCAGGTGGTGATGGAATCGCTGCTGCAGCGCATCGTCGACACCGGCTCTGAAATCGCCATCATCGACATCACCGGTGTGCCCACCGTCGATACCCTGGTGGCCCAGCACCTGCTCAAGACCGTGACCGCCATCCGCCTGATGGGCGCCGACTGCATCATCAGCGGTGTACGCCCGCAGATCGCCCAGACCATCGTGCACCTGGGCCTGGACCTGCAGGGCGTGGTGACCAAGGCCAACCTGGCCGACGCCCTGAAGCTGGCCCTGCATCGCCTGGGCCTGTCCGTCGCCAAGGCGGGCTGAAGCCATGGAGCGCATCCCGATTCTGCAAATCGGCGAATTCCTGCTGGTGACCATCCAGGTCGACATGCATGACCAGCTGGCCATGACCCTGCAGGACGACCTGTCCGAGCGCATCAGCGCGACCTCGGCCAAAGGCGTGCTGATCGACATCTCGGCGCTGGACATGGTCGACTCCTTCATCGGCCGCATGATCGGCACCATCTCCGGGGTGTCGCGCATCATGGACACGCAGACCGTGCTGGTGGGCATGCAGCCGGCCGTGGCGATCACCCTGGTCGAACTGGGCCTGACCCTGCCCGGCGTGCGTACCGCGCTCAACGCCGAGCGCGGCATGCGCCTGCTCAACAACTCGGCTGCACCGCAATGAGCGCCGAGCAAAGCGGCACCCAGCCCATCCTGCTGGAGCAGGATGTGGTACGTGCACGGCAACTGGCGCGCACCCTGGCCCAGGGCTGCGGCATGAGCCTGATCAACCTGACCAAGCTGGTCACGGCGGTCAGCGAGCTGGCCCGCAACGCCGTGGTGTATGGCGGCGGTGGCCACATGGACTGGCAGGTGGTCGAGAAGGACCATCGCAAGGGCCTGCGCCTGACCTTTCGCGACGAAGGGCCGGGCATCCCCGACATCAAGCTGGCCATGACCGATGGCTGGACCAGCGGCGGCGGCCTGGGCCTGGGCCTGACCGGGGCCAAGCGCCTGGTGGACGAGTTCGAACTGGATACCGCCCCCGGGGCCGGCACGCGCGTGACGATTCTGCGATGGGCCTGAGTATCCTGGGCAGCCTGACCCAGGTGCTGCCGATAGAAGACGAGAGCCAGGTCGGTCATGCCCGGCGCTGCGTGCAACGCCTGGCCGAACAGCAGGGTTTCGATGCCACCGACGCCGGGCGCGCCGCGCTGCTGGCCACCGAGCTTGCGAGCAACCTGCTCAAGCATGCCGGGCGCGGTGAACTGCACCTGCGGGTGCTGCCCAACAGCGGCTACAGCGGGCTGGAACTGATCGCCATCGACCGTGGTGCAGGCTTCGACCTGCACCACTGCCTGGCCGACGGGTTCTCCACCGGCGGTACCCAGGGCATCGGCCTGGGCGCGATCAAGCGCCTGGCCGATGTGTTCGATGTGTACGCCGACAGCCGTGGCGCCGCCGTGCTGGCGCGCCTGTACCCACGCAGCAGCGCGGCCTGCGACCTGCGCTGGGGCGCCAGCCAGCACAGCCTGCATCACGACCCGGCCTGTGGCGATGCCTGGTACCTGGCCTACGACGGCCAGCGCATCAGTGCCCTGGTGGTCGACGGGCTGGGCCACGGCGAGCTCGCCGAACGGGCCGCCCACGCCGGCACCCAGGCCTTTGCCCAGGCCCCGTTCGCCGACCCCGCGCAGGTGCTCGAGGCGATGCACGTCAACATGCAGGGCACCCGTGGCGGCGCCGCGGCCTTCGCCCAGTACGACAACGGCGCGCTGCGTTTCAGCGGCGTCGGCAACATCGGCGCGCACCTGCTCGCACCCGGTAGCAGTCGTGGCCTGGCCTCGCACCCGGGTATCGTCGGCGGGCAATTCCGTCGCGTGCGCCCCTTTGACTATGCTGATGTGCATGCCAACCTGCTGGTGCTCTACAGCGACGGGCTGCAATCGCGCTGGGACCTGCAGCAGTATCCTGGCCTCATGCATCAGCACCCGGCACTGATCGCCGCCGTGCTGCATCGCGACTTCTGCCGAGGCCGCGATGATGTCACCGTGCTGGTTGTTGCCCTGGAGACCCTAAGTGGCTGATTCCCCTACCCTTGCCGACACCGAGGCGCAGGCGCTGATCGCGCGGCTGCGTGAAGAGGGCGACGCCCTGCGCGCCGAACTCGAAGAAACCAACCAGGGCGTGCTGGCCCTGTATGCCGAGCTGGATATCCAGGCCGAGCAACTGCGCCAGGCCTCGGACCTCAAGAGCCGCTTCCTGTCGTACATGAGCCACGAGTTTCGCACGCCGCTGGGTTCGATCCTGAGCATCGCCCGCCTGCTCAGCGACGAGCTGGACGGCCCGCTGAGCCCCGAGCAGCACAAGCAGGTGACCTTCGTCAGCAATTCGGCGCGCGAACTGAGCGACATGGTCGACGACCTGCTCGACCTGGCCAAGATCGAGGCCGGGCGCATCACCATCTCGCCGGCCTGGTTCGACATGCTCGACCTGTTCGCGGCCCTGCGCGGCATGTTCCGGCCGATCGTCGATGCCTCGGCGGTCGACCTGATCTTCGAAGAGCCCCAGGGCCTGCCGCGCCTGTACAGCGACGACAAGAAGCTGGCGCAGATCCTGCGCAACTTCATTTCCAACGCGCTGAAATTCACCGCCCGTGGCGAAGTGCGGGTATCGTCGCAACTGGAAGACGACGGCCAGATCCGCTTTGCGGTGCACGACACCGGCATCGGCATCCCGGGCGAGCTGCACGACACGCTGTTCGAGGACTTCGCACAGATCGACTCGCCGCTGCAGAAGCGCCTGCGTGGCACCGGCCTGGGCCTGTCGCTGTGCAAGCGCTTCGCGGCGCTGCTGGGTGGCCGGGTCGGGGTCGAGAGTACACCCGGGGTCGGTTCGACCTTCTACGTAGTGATCCCCTTGGCGCTGGCCCAGGAGCCTGGTGATGAAGCCTGACATCCGCCTGCTGATCGTCGACGACAACATCGTCACCCGCTATGCCCTGCGCCGGCGCCTGGAATGCCATGGCTACCGCATCGACGAGGCCGGCACCGGTGGCGAGGGCCTGGAGCTGATTGCCAGCCAGACCTACGACGCGCTGATCCTGGATGTACACCTGCCGGACATGAGCGGCTTCGATATCGTGCGCATCCTGCGCGCCACCCCGGCCACCGCGTTGCTGCCGGTGATCCACGTATCGGCGGCCGCCATCGGTACCGGCGACATCATCACCGGGCTGGACGCCGGGGCCGACGCCTACCTGATCCACCCGGTCGACCCCGAGGTGTTGCTGGCCACCCTGCGCACGCTGCTGCGGGTACGCGACACCGAGCAGGCGCTGCGCGAGAGCGAGGCGCGCTTTCGCGAGATCTTCGTCAGCACCGCCGCGCCCATCGCGCTGCTGGGCACCGGGCTCAAGGTGCACGAATGCAACCAGGCGTTCGCCCAGCTGATCCAGGACAACCTGAGCCCCGACACCCTGGTCGAGTGCTTTGCCGACGACCAGCAGCCGGTGATCGACGAACTGCTGCGCAGGCTCGGCACCCGGGACCGCTGGAAGGGCCTGCTGCACATGCGCGTCAACGGCCTGCTGCGCGAGACCCAGTGGCAGGTGTCGCCCTACCGCAGCGGCGAGTCGAGCCTGATCTTCGTCGAGGACGTGACCGAACAGCGCCACCGCGAGCGCACCCAGCGCGCCGAACTGGACAGCGCGACCACCCTGCTGGCCCAGGAAGTGGCCGAGCGCGCCCGTACAGAGGCGCAGTTGCTGCAGGTGCAGAAGATGGACGCACTGGGCAAGCTTACCGGCGGCATCGCCCATGACTTCAACAACATGCTCACCGGCATCATCACCAGCCTGGAGCTGATCAAGAAACGCATCGAGCAGGGCCGCGTCGACAAGGTGCAGTCCTACGCCGACGCTGCACTGGGCGCCGCCATGGGGGCCGCCACCCTGACCCACCGCCTGCTCGCCTTTGCCCGCCAGCAACCGCTGGACCCCCGCCCGGCCGACATCAACCAGCACATCCGCTCGCTGGAGGAACTGCTGCGACGCACCATCGGCGAACACATCAGCCTGCACCTGAACCTGAGCGAGCACCTCAGCGTGGCCCTGGTAGACCCGATCCAGCTGGAGAACGCCGTGCTCAACCTGGTGATCAACGCGCGCGACGCGCTGCCCCAGGGTGGCAACATCTGGATCAGCACCTACGCGGCGCACACCCAGGACGACCTCAAGCTGGCCGATGGCGCCTACGTGGCATTGTCGGTGCGCGACGACGGCAGCGGCATCGCCCCCGAGGTGATCGGCAAGGTCTTCGACCCGTTCTTCACCACCAAGCCCATCGGCCAGGGCACCGGGCTGGGGCTGTCGACCATCTACGGCTTCGCCCGCCAGTCGGCCGGCGACGTGCAGATCCGCAGCACCGGCGGGCGCGGTACCGAAGTGACGCTGCTGCTGCCGGCCAGCCAGAGCCCGCTGTTGAGCATCACCGAACCCACACCCGACACCGTGATCAGTACCGCCGGCGAGCATGTGCTGGTGGTCGAGGACATGTCGGTGGTGCGCAGTTTCGTCTGCGAGGTGCTGACCGATGCCGGTTACCGCTGCACCCCGGCGCCGGACGTCGAAAGCGCCCTGCAGAAACTGCATGCCGACCCGAGCATCGCCCTGCTGCTCAGCGACGTGGGCCTGCCGCACATGAACGGGCGCGAGCTGGCCAATGTCGCGCGCATGCTGCGCCCGAGCCTGCCGGTGCTGTTCATGACCGGCTACGCCGAGAACGCCATCGACCGGCAGCATTTTCTCGGTGAGCGCATGGACATCGTCACCAAGCCGTTCCAGATCCACGAACTGCTGGACAAGGTTCGGCGCAGCCTCGACGCCTGAGCCGCCTCAGCCCAGGGCCCGGGCCAGAAACGGCGCGGTACGGCTGTGGGCACTGGCCGCCACCTGCTGCGGCGTGCCGCAGGCCACCAGCGTTCCGCCCTGGTCCCCCGCCCCCGGGCCGATGTCGATCACCCAGTCGCTCTGGGCCACCACGCGCATGTCGTGCTCCACCACGATCACCGTATGCCCGGCATCCACCAGGCGCCCCAGCTGCAGCATCAGCCGGTCGATATCCTGCGGATGCAGGCCGTTGGTGGGTTCGTCGAGCACATACAGGGTGGCCCCGCGGGCCATGCGCTGCAGTTCGGTGGCCAGCTTGATGCGCTGCGCCTCACCGCCCGACAGCTCGGTGGCCGGCTGGCCCAGGCGCAGGTAGCCCAGCCCGATTTCGTGCAGCACCGCCAGGGCACGCTGCACCGCCGGCTGCTGCTCGAACACCGCCAGCGCCTGGGTCACCGTCAGTTGCAGCACCTGGGCGATATTCAGGCCCTGCCAGGTGACCGCCAGGGTCTGCGGGTTGTAGCGGGCGCCATGGCAGGTGGGGCACGGTGCGTAGACGCTGGGCATGAACAGCAGCTCGACGGTGACAAAGCCTTCGCCTTCGCAGGTGTCGCAACGGCCCTTGGCCACGTTGAACGAGAAGCGCCCGGCGTCGAAGCCCTGCTCGCGGGCCGCATCGGTGGCGGCGAACAGTTTGCGCACGTGGTCGAACAGGCCGGTGTAGGTCGCAAGGTTCGAGCGCGGGGTACGGCCGATGGGCTTCTGGTCCACCTGCACCAGCCGGCGGATGTGCTCCAGGCCCGCCGTGACCTGGCCGCCGCTGGCCTGCGCCACGTCATCCTCCAGGCTCTGCTCCTGGGGCTCGCTGGGCGCAGTGGCCTGGCCCAGGTGCGCGCCCACCAGCTCCAGCAGCGCCTGGCTGACCAGGCTGGACTTGCCCGAGCCGGAAATCCCGGTGACGGCCGTGAAGCACCCAAGGGGGAAGGCCGCATCGAGGTTGTGCAGGTTGTTGCGCGTCACGCCCTCCAGGCGCAGCCAGCCGCCGGGTTCACGCGGGGTGCGCGGCACGGCGGCCTGGGCGCCGAACAGGTAGTTGCGGGTCTGCGAGGCCTCGACCTCGGCCAACCCGGCCGGGGGCCCGCTGTACAGCACCTGGCCGCCCTGCTCGCCCGCCGCCGGGCCCACGTCCACCAGCCAGTCGGCGCGGCGCATGGTGTCCAGGTCGTGCTCGACCACGAACACCGAATTGCCCGCGGCCTTGAGGCGCAGCAGGGCCTCGTGCAGCGCCTCGCCATCGGCCGGGTGCAGGCCGGCCGAGGGTTCGTCCAGTACATAGATCACGCCGAACAGCTGCGAGTTGAGCTGGGTGGCCAGGCGCAGGCGCTGCAGCTCGCCCGACGACAGGGTCGGCGTGCTGCGCTCCAGGGCCAGGTAACCCAGGCCCAGGTCGATCAGGGTGGCCACCCGTTCGAGCAGGTCCTGGGCGATGCGCTGCGCGGCCAGGCGTTTTTCCAGCGAGAGGTTGGGTGTGTGGCGCACGTCCGGGCCGCCGGCATGGGCGTTGTCGCCCCTGGCCGCGCGCTGCTGGCGGGCGTCACGGGTTTGCGCGTGGGTCAGCACCGCACCCTGCTCGTCGCCATGCTCGACATAGGTGGCGCTGGCCACCGGCTTGAGCACCTCGGCCAGCTGCAGCAAGGGCAACTGCGCCAGCTCGGCAATGTCCAGCCCGGCGAAGGTCACGGTCAGGGCCTCGCGCTTGAGCCGCTTGCCCGCGCACAACGGGCAGGCGCTGGCCCGCATGAACTGGCTGACGCGCTTGCGCATCAGCGCGCTCTGCGAATGGGTGAAGGTGTGCAGCACATAGCGCCGCGCGCCGCTGAAGGTGCCCTGATAGCTGGGTTCGAGCTTGCGCTTGAGGGCGTCGCGGGTCTGGGCCGGGGTCATGCCGGCATACACCGGCACGGTGGGGGTCTCTTCGGTGAACAGGATCCAGTCGCGCTGCTGCTGGGGCAGGTCGCGCCACGGAATGTCGACGTCATAGCCCAGGGTCACGAGGATGTCGCGCTGGTTCTGGCCCTGCCACGCCAGCGGCCACGAGGCCACCGCACGCTCGCGGATGGTCAGCGACGGGTCGGGCACCATCGAGGCCTCGTCCACCTCGTAGACCCGGCCCAGGCCGTGGCACTCGGGGCATGCGCCCTGGGGCGTATTGGGCGAGAAGTCCTCGGCATACAGCATCGGCTGGCCGTCCGGGTAACTGCCGGCACGCGAATAGAGCATGCGAATCAGGCTCGACAGCGTGGTCACGCTGCCCACCGAGGAGCGCGCGCTGGGGGTGCCGCGCTGCTGTTGCAGGGCCACCGCCGGCGGCAGGCCTTCGATGGCGTCCACATCCGGCACCCCGACCTGGTCGATCAGGCGTCGCGCATAGGGCGCCACCGACTCGAAATAGCGGCGCTGGGCCTCGGCATACAGGGTCGAGAACGCCAGCGACGACTTGCCCGAGCCGGACACGCCGGTGAACACCACCAGCGCATCGCGGGGGATGTCCACATCCACGTTCTTCAGGTTGTGTTCGCGCGCGCCGCGCACCTTGACCATGCCGGCCGGGCCGGCATGGGGCGTGGTGGATCGAGGTGAATTCATGGTCGGACCTTGGTCGGCGAGGGTCTGGAATTGGAGCGGCGTGCGCGGCGGATCGTTCCACCGCCGCCCTGGGGCCTCAGCTCAGCGCGGCCCGCAGACGTTGACGCAGGCGCGAGCCGAACACGTTGATCAGCAACCCCACCATCACCAGCACCCCACCCCAGCATTGCAGGGTACTCAGGCGCTCACCCAGCAGCAACGCCGAGGAGCTCAGCCCCACCACTGGCACCAGCAGCGAAAACGGTGCGACCTTGCCCGCCGGGTAGCGCGACAGCAGGCCGCTCCACAGGCTGTAGCCGAGCATGGTGGCGATGAAGGCCAGGTACGCCAGGGCCAGGATCGAGTTCAGGCCGATGCCGCGCAGCGAGCTTTCGATCAGCGCCGGCCCTTCGAGCCACCACGACAGGGCGAAGAATGGCAACGGCGGGATCAGCGCGCCCCAGATCACCAGCGCCACCAGGTCGATGTTGCCGAAGCGGCGCGTGATGATGTTGCCCATGGCCCAGCATGCGGCGGCGCACAGGGTCAGTAACAGCGCCAAAAATGGCACGTGGCTGCCGTTCTCGCTGCCGATCAGCGCCAGGCCCCCGGCGGCCACCAGCAGCCCCAGCAGGCTGGCGGCGCGCAGCCGCTCACCGAGAAACATCGCGGCAAAGAACAGCGTGAAGAAGGCCTGCGACTGCAGCACCAGCGACGCCAGGCCCGGCGGCATGCCGTTGCCCATGGCCTCGAACAGAAAGGCGAACTGGCCCAGCGAGATGGTGGTGCCGTAGGCCAGCAACCAGCGCCACGGCAGTTGCGGGCGCTTGATGAAGAAGATCGCCGGAAACAGCACCAGCACGAAGCGCAGGCCACCCAGCAGCATGGGCGGCAGGCCGTCGAGGCCGACCTTGATCACCACGAAATTCAGGCCCCAGGCGACGATCACCACCAGCGCCAGCAACAGGTCCTTTAACGGCATTCTGCCCTCACCAATTTGTAATATTTCGAAACAGCATATCCTTATTCCCGGGTTCAGTTACACCCGTCGGCGGCGCATGCCTGTGTGACCAGCAGCTGCCCGGCAGCCCACACCACAAAAAACGCCGCGCAACCTGCAGAACCGTCGTATAAATATCGGCCCGGTGCCTAACGCCCCGTCCTGCCAGAGGCCAGTATCCATGCCCCTCAAACCCTTCTGCGGTGCCAAACTCGCCCTGCTGTTCCACGACCACCTGCTCACCTACAGGCGCGACGTGAAAAGCACCATCCCCTTCCCCGGCTGCTGGGACTTTGCCGGCGGGGGGCGCGAAGGTGATGAGACCCCGGTGGAATGCGCGCTGCGCGAGCTGGACGAAGAGTTCGCCCTGCGCCTGCCCCCCGAACGCATCGAATGGCGCCGCAACTACCCCAGCCTGGCCAGACCTGGCTGGGAGTCCTGGTTTTTGGTGGGGCACATCACGCAGGGGGAAATCGATGCCATCGAATTTGGCGACGAAGGCCAGTACTGGCAGATGATGCCGATCAGCGATTACCTGAAACACGCTGAAGGTGTGTGGTATCTGCAGGATCGGCTGCGGGACTATCTGGCGCAGGCCAGTTGAACCCGTTGGGTGGCGAACCACCCGGCAGGAACGGATTGCGCCGGCGCAAGGGCCGGCGCGGCGGGTACTTACATGTGGCTGTGGTCGTGCATCGAGTGCTCGCCGTGACCGTCGGTGGCGGTCAGCGAACGCACCGGGGCGTCGACCTTGATCGACTCCTTCTGGCCCTTGGCGTCTTCGACGATCAGGGTCAACGGCACCGTGTCGCCTTCCTTCACCTGCTTGACCAGGCCCATCAGCATCACGTGGTAGCCATTGGTGTCGAGCACCACCGGCTTGCCGGCGGGCAGGTCCAGCGCCTTGACTTCACTCATGCTCATCACGTCGTTGTGCATCTGCATCTGGTGCACCTGCACGGTCTTGGCCACCGGCGACTCGACACCCACCAGCTTGCTGTCGGTGCTGGCAGTGAGGGTCATGAACGCACCGGTCGACTGCTGCTGCGGCACGCTGGCGCGCACCCAGGGCTCGCCCACGGTGGTCTGGGCAACGGCGGGCAGCGCCGCACCGAACAGGGACAGCAACGCCATCGCGCCAAGCGCGTGTTTCACGGGAGAACGCATTAACAAACCTCCATTACGGTAAGCAGGTCTTCGGTGCATTCCCTGGCATTGAGGGAATGCGAGAGGCCAAGGCGCAGCACGCCACGCGAGTCGAACACGTAGCTGGTCGAGCTGTGGGAAATGGTATAGGTGTCGCCGGCCGGCACCTTCTCGTAGAACACGCCGAATTCCTTGGCCACTGCGGCCGTCTCTTCCAGGGTACCGGACAGCGCCACGAACGAGGGATCGAAGGCCTTGACGTAGGCGTCCAGCACTTCGGGGGTGTCGCGCTCGGGGTCCAGGCTGATGAACACCACCTGCAGGAAGTCGGCGTCGCGACCCATCAGCTTCTTGATCTGCACCGCGCGGGCCAGGGTGGTGGGGCACACCGCCGGGCATTGGGTGAAGCCGAAGAACACCATCGGCATCGAGCCCTGGAAGCTCGACAGGGTCATTACGTTGCCTTGCGGGTCCTTGAGCTTGAAGGTGCGGCCGAGGATCTTGTTGCTCAGGTCCTTGCCGTATTTGAAGTCCAGCGCGCCGGAGTTGTTGCAACCTGCCAGGGCACCGAGGCCGAGCAGGCCGAGCCCGGCGATCACCGTGCGCCGGGTCAGTAAATCGTTCATGTAACCATCCTTTTGGGAAGGTGCCGGCCCCGAGAGCGGGAGCCTTGTGCAAGGGTTTTGCGAGGCGGCATTTTGTCACGCAGGGTCGACGGGTTCCAGCGCGCAGCGCCAGATGGGTGCGGTCTGATGTCGCAGCATGGCAGTCAAGATTGTAAGGAAGATTTACCGAGCGAATAGAAATGTTATACAGTAACCATTCAATTCGCCCCCTCTGCCTGCGATCTTTCAATGACTAGCGCTACTGCCCTCCCCGCCGCCAGCAAACCGAGCCAACGCCTGCTGTCCATCGATGCCCTCAGGGGCCTGGTGATCCTGTTCATGCTGCTGGACCACGTGCGCGAAACCTTCTTCCTCCACCGCCAGGTGAGCGACCCGATGGCCATCGACAGCACCGAACCTGCGCTGTTCGTCAGCCGTACGCTGGCCCACCTGTGCGCCCCGGTGTTCGTGCTGCTGACCGGTCTGTCGGCCTGGCTGTATGGCCAGAAGCACCAGGGCCGGGGCGATGTGTCGGCCTTTCTGTTCAAGCGCGGGCTGTTTCTGGTGGTGCTGGAGTTCACCCTGGTGAACATCGCCTGGACCTTCCAGCTGCCACCCAGCGTGATCTACCTGCAGGTGATCTGGGCCATCGGCATCAGCATGATCGCCCTGGCGGCCCTGGTGTGGTTGCCGCGCCCGCTGTTGCTGGTGCTGGGCGCCGCGATCGTGGCCGGTCACAACCTGCTCGACGGCCTGCACTTTGCGCAGGGCTCTGCGCTGCACGTGCCGTGGGCGATCCTGCATGACCGCGGCTGGCTCGAGTTCTCCGACAGCCTGCGCCTGCGTACCTCGTACCCGGTGCTGCCGTGGGTCGGGGTGATCGCGCTGGGCTACGGCCTGGGGCCCTGGTTCGCCCACTCGATGCCGGCCGCCACGCGCCAGCGCCGTCTGCTGCTGGCAGGCCTGGCAACCCTGATCGGCTTTGTCGCCCTGCGCCTGCTCAACGGCTACGGCGAGGCGCCATGGACGGTTCAGGCCGATACCGCGCACACCCTGATGAGCTTCTTCAACATCACCAAGTACCCGCCCTCGCTGCTGTTCCTGGCCCTGACCCTGGGGGCTGGCCTGCTGTTGCTGCTGGGCCTGGAGCGCGCCGGGCAGCGCCGGTGGATCAGCACCCTGGCGGTGTTCGGCGCCGCACCGATGTTCTTCTACCTGCTGCACCTGTATGTGCTGAAAGTGGCGTACCTGGCCTGCGTTGCACTGCTGGGCCTGAACCAGGGCAATTACTTCGGCTTCGATGGTATCTGGGCGGTGTGGCTGACCGCCGTGCTGCTGGCCGTGGCGCTGTTCCCGCCGGTGCGCTGGTTTGCCGCGTTCAAGGCCCGCCGTCGCGACATTGCCTGGCTCAAGTACCTCTGAGGCTGGCGGGGTTTTGTTTCCCTGCGGGCGGCGTGATCGACTACCATGCCGCCCGCCGGTTTCCACACGGAATCAATAGGGAATCCGAGACGCCACTGCATGGCGTCAAACGGAACTGCCCCCGCAACTGTAAGTGCCGAGCCTGCTCCTGAAATGCCACTGGGTGACCCCCGGGAAGGCCGGAGCCAGGTGACGACGCACCAGTCAGGAGACCTGCCGGCACAGCAACAATCACTAACCGGCGGGGTGTCCGGGGAGTACATCTGTGCCGCGAGCGCCCCGCGCGCCGAACGGCCTTGCCCTGCCCGCGCGGCAGCGCCTGTCGATGTGTTTCCAGGTTGTACACCCCTGCCCGTGTACGGTTCGAATGGAGATCGCATCATGCAGTTGCCCCGCCTTGTCACCCTGCTCGCGGGCCTGGGTCTGTCGACCCTGGCCCAGGCCGCCCCGACCCACTACCCGCTCACGCTGCAGAACTGCGGCATGCCGCTGACCTTCCAGCACGCGCCCGACAGCGCCGTGACCATCGGCCAGGCCGGCACCGAGATGTTCTACGCACTGGGCCTGGGCGACAGGCTGGTCGGCACCTCGCTGTGGTTCAACGATGTGCTGGCGCAGTACAAGGTGCAGAACGACAAGGTCGAGCGCCTGGCCGACAACGACCCCAGCTTCGAGGCGGTGATCGGCAAGCGCCCGCAACTGGTGGCGGTGCAGCTGGAGTGGATGGTCGGCCCGCAGGGCGTGGTCGGCACCCGCGAGCAGTTCCATGAGCTGAACATCCCCACCTACCTGATGCCGTCCGACTGCGAGGGCAAGGACAACCTGGTCGGCGCCGACGGCACCCGCCTGGAGCCGTTTCGCATCGACAGCATCTACAACAGCATCAGCCAGCTGGCCGAGATCTTCGACGTGCAGGCGCGTGGCGAGCGGTTGAACAGCGAGCTCAAGGCACGCCTGGCCAAGGCTGCCGCCACCGTGAAAGGCAAGGATCTGAAGGACACCAGCGCCCTGTTCTGGTTCTCCAGCGCAGACCTGGACATCGACCCTTACGTGGCCGGGCGCAAGGGTATCCCCGACTACATGCTGCAGACCCTGGGCGTGCGCAACGTGGTGCAGTCCGATGAGGAATGGCCGACCGTGGGCTGGGAAACCATCGCCAAGGCCAACCCCACCTTCCTGGTGATCGCGCGCATGGACCGTCGTCGCTTCCCGGCCGATGACTACCAGAAGAAACTCGAATTCCTGCGCAGCGACCCGGTCACGCGCAACATGGACGCGGTCAGACACAACCGCATCGTGATTCTCGATGCACATGCCATGCAGGCCAGCACGCGCCTGTTCAGCGGCATGGAGACCCTGGCCTCGGCCATCAACGGCTTCGACCTGGCGCCATGACAGGCAGCGTTGTGCGTGGCCTGCTCGCGTGCCTGGCCCTGCTGCTGGCGATACTGGCAGGGGTGGCGATTGGCGAAACGCCGATCGCCCCCTCGGTGGTGCTGCAGGTGCTGGCCAACAAGCTGTGGGCCGCCGGGCACCTGCTGGACCCGATCGATGAAGGCATCGTGTGGAACTATCGCCTGACCCGTGCGCTGGTGGCCGCCGCCTGCGGCGCGGGGCTGGCCACCTGCGGGGTGGTACTGCAGTCGCTGCTGCGCAACCCGCTGGCCGACCCGTACCTGCTCGGCATCTCGGCCGGCGCCTCCACCGGCGCGGTGCTGGTGGCGCTGCTGGGGCTGGGCGCGGGGGCGATCACGCTGTCGCTGGGCGCCTTCGTCGGGGCCATCGCGGCCTTCGCGCTGGTGGCGCTGCTGGCCCGTGCCAGCGGGCCGTCCAACAGCACGGGGCAGATCATCCTCGCCGGGATCGCCGGCTCGCAGCTGTTCAACGCGCTCACCGCCTTTCTGATCACCCGGTCGGCCAGTGCCGAGCAGGCGCGCGGCATCCTGTTCTGGCTGCTGGGCAACCTCAGTGGCGTGCGCTGGCCGTCGGTGTGGCTGGCGGTGCCGGTGGCGCTGGCCGGCCTTGCGGTGTGCGTGTGGCATCGGCGGGCGCTGGACGCCTTCACCTTCGGCAGCGACTCGGCTGCCTCGCTGGGCATCCCGGTACGCCGCGTGCAGGTGCTGCTGATCAGCTGCGCGGCGCTGGTGACGGCAGTGATGGTGTCGATCGTCGGCGCCATCGGCTTTGTCGGGCTGGTGATTCCGCATGCGATGCGGCTGCTGTTCGGTACCCCCCATGCGCGCCTGCTGCCGGCCAGCGCGCTGGGTGGCGCGCTGTTCCTGATTGCCGCCGACGTGCTCTCGCGCACCCTGATCAAGGGCCAGGTGATTCCGGTGGGGGTGATCACGGCGCTGGTCGGCGCACCGGTGTTCGCATTGATACTGATTGGCCGCAGGAGCGCCCGATGAACGCTGTCACCCACCCGCTGGATGAAGCTGCACTGCGCTGCACCGGCCTGGGTTTGAAGGTGCGCGATGCCGTGCTGCTGGACGCGGTCGACCTTGAGGTGCGCCGTGGCGAGACCCTGGGTATCGTCGGCCCCAACGGCTCGGGCAAGTCCACCCTGCTCAAGCTGCTGGCCGGGCTGCGCACGCCCACCTGCGGCGAGGTGCAGCTGGGCAGCAACGCGCTCAGGCAGCTGCCACGCCGCGAGGTGGCGCGGCGGTTGGCAGTGGTCGAGCAACAGGCCGACACCAGCGATGCGATCAACGTGTTCGATGCCGTAGCCCTGGGCCGCACGCCGTGGTTGTCGGCGTTGCGCCCCTGGTCGGCAGACGATCACGCCATCGTGCAGCAGGCCCTGGCCGACGTGGATGCCACCCACCTGGCAACACGCAGCTGGCGCAGCCTCTCCGGTGGCGAGCGCCAGCGCGTGCACATCGCCCGGGCCCTGGCGCAACGCCCGCAGCTGCTGTTGCTCGACGAGCCGACCAACCACCTCGACATCCAGCACCAGCTGGGCATTCTGCGCCTGGTTCAGGCGCTGCCGGTGACCACCCTGATCGCCCTGCACGACCTCAACCAGGCCCTCACCTGCGATCGCCTGGCCGTGCTCGAGCGCGGGCGCCTGGTGGATGTTGGCCCGCCGTTGCAGGTGCTGACCCCGCAACGCCTGCAGGCCACCTTCGGGGTGCAGGCGCACTACCTGACCGACCCCTTCGACGGCGCGCAGATCCTGCGCGTTCGTTCCTCTTGACCTGAAATGGATAGCCCGCCCATGCGCCTTGCCGCCTTGCCCCTGCTGCTCGCCAGCGCCCTGCTCGCCCCTTCGGTATCGGCCGAGGTGCACGAAGTGAAAATGCTCAACCGTGGTGCGACCGGCAGCATGGTGTACGAGCCGGACTACCTGCGCATCGCCCCCGGCGATTCGGTGAAGTTCATCGCCACCCAGAGCGGGCACAATGCCGCCTCGCTGCCCGGCCTGCTGCCCGAAGGCGCCGAGGCGTTCAAGGGCAGGATCAACCAGCAAATCGAGCAGACCTTCAACGTGCCGGGCCTGTACGGCATCCAGTGCATCCCGCACCTGTCGATGGGCATGGTGATGCTGATCCAGGTCGGTGAGCCCGCCGCCACGCCACCGAGCCTGCCGAGCACCTTGCCCAGGCGTGCAGCAGATCGTCTTGCCGCCCTGCTGCAACGCGAGGCCGCACAATGATCGCACTGCGCACCCGTTCGGCCCTGCTGCTGGCATTGGCCGGGCCGGCGCCCCTGGTGCTGGCCGAATCGGCCCAGGAGCAGGCCAACGGCCTGGTCGAAGACAGCACCTGGAGCCTGCTCAACCGCAGCGTGTACGACAACCGCGAATACCGCCACGGCGCGCGCAACAGCGGCGCACGCAATGCCTACAAGCCCCGTGCCGAGCGCAACGGTTATGCCGAGGAATGGGCCTATGGCCTGATGGGCACGTTGCAGTCGGGCTTCACCCAGGGCCTGATCGGCGTGGGCGTGGATGCCCATGCCTACCTCGGCGTGCAACTGGACAGCGGCGGCGGACGCGCCGGCAAGGCGCGCCTGCTGGGGCTGGACAACCACGGCCACCCCAAGAACGAATTCAGCCGCGGCGGCGCGGCGGTCAAGCTTCGGGCCTCCTCCACCGTGCTGTCGTATGGCGAACAGCGGGTCAAGACCCCGGTGTTCAGCTCGTCCGACAGCCGCCTGCTGCCCGAAACCGCCACCGGGGTGCTGGTCACCAGCAACGAGTTCGAAGGGGTGAAACTGGTAGGCGGGCACTTCACCGAGAGCACCGACCGCAACGCCAGCAGCCATGACCAGGGGTTCGTGGTGAACTACTCCAACGCAGCAAAGGGCGATGCCTTCGACCTGGCCGGGGTGGTCTACAGCGCAAGCCCGAGCCTCAGCGCCAGCCTGTACACCTCGCGCTACGAAGATACCTGGAACCAGCACTACCTGGGCGGCACCTTCAGCCATGCACTGGACGCCAATCGCTCGCTCACCTTCAACCTCAACCTGTACCGCACCACCGACACCGGCAGGGCGTTGTCCGGGCAGATCGACAACACCACCTGGAGCCTGCTCTCGACCTACGCCCAGGGCCCGCACAGCTTCAGCCTGGGCTACCAGAAGGTCGATGGCGACACACCGTTCGACTATGTGACCCGTGGCGCGATCTTCATCAGCAACGCCGTGCAATTGTCGGACTTCAACGCCCCCAACGAGCAGTCGTGGCAGGCCCGTTACGACCTGGCGATGACCCCGTGGGGCCTGCCCGGGCTGGTGCTGAGTGCGGCGTATGTGCGCGGCAGCCGCATCGATGGCAGCCACGTCGACCCGCGTGGCGGCTATGCGTACCTGGGCTACGGCGAAGGCGGCAAGCACTGGGAGCGCGACCTGGAGGCGCGCTACGTGGTGCAGGGCGGCGTGGCCAAGGGCACCACCGTGTCGCTGCGGCACAACGTGCACCGGGGCAACACTGCCCAGGCCGAGCTGGATGCCGACCAGATCCGTTTGGCGGTGGAATACCCGCTCAACGGGCGCTTCTGAGGTTCAGCCGGCGGGCAGGCGATATTGCATGTGGGTGGTCTGCCACACCGGGTCGGCTTCCACATCGATGATCTCGAAGCCATGTTTTTGCCAGAAACCAATGGCGCCTGGCAGAAACGGATGGGTGTGCAGGTACAGCACCTGCACCTGGTCCTGCAGCGCCAGCTCACGCAACGCGCGGTACAACTCACCGGCCAGCCCGCTGCGGCGATAGGCCGGCAACACGAACAGGCGCACCACTTCCACCACCTTCTGCCCACGGTAGTCGAGCTGGCGGAAGCGGTGGTCGTAAGGCAGGTAGCCGATGGCCGCGACGATCTGGCCATTGCAGCGGGCCAGAAGGAAACGCCCCGCGCCGTGCAGGTAGACCTGTTCGAACTGCTGCAGGTCTGCCGGCATCCCGGTGGCGGCGAGCTTGGGGAACAGCGCGGCGCGGGCCTGCATCACGAATGCTACGGCAGCCTGCCTGTCGTCGGCGCCGGCCTGGTGCAGCGTGATCGGCTCAGGGCGCATAGCGCAGCGGCAGGCGGGTGGAGTACTTGATCTGCTCCATGGAGAAGCTGGAGCTGATGTCGGACAGGCCCGGAATGCGGATCAACTGCTTGTACACCGCGTCGTAGGCGGCCACGTCCGGCACCACCACGCGCAGCAGATAGTCGGTATCGCCGGCCATGCGGTACACCTCCAGCACTTCGTCGATACCGGCCACGGCGGCATGAAAGCCGGCCAGCCAGTCGGCGTTGTGCTGGGTGGTCTTGATCGAGACGAACACCACCACGCCGACATTGAGCTTCTTGCCGTCGAGCAGGGCCACGCGGCCGCGGATGATGCCGGCCTCTTCGAGCTTCTGGATGCGCCGCCAGCAGGCGGTGGTGCCCAGGCCGATCTGCTCGGCGATATCGCCCACCGCACGGGTGCAGTCGGTTTGCAGAAGGTCGAGTATTGCCCGGTCCAGCTTGTCCATGCAGAAGCCTTTTGGTGGGGAGAGGCGTCGGGCATTTTCCATCAGGTGGGCGGGGTGTGTCACGGGGCAGGCAGCAGTGCGGTGACGGTGGCCGCCCCTTGCAGGAGCTGGCCTTGCCAGCGAAGGGGCCGGCGAACCGTCAGACACGAAACCCCGGGCCTGTAAAAACGTTACCGCATGCAAACGCCTACAGCGTCGCCACACTGCTCACGATGCGCAGCGAAAGGCCCTCATAGCCATCCAGATTGATGGTCATCTCCCCCGCTTCGCTCAGCTCGCCCTCCAGCCGTTCGTTGATCATGTCCACCACCGCGCCGGGGCTTACATCCGGCAGATGCAGGGTTTCGCTCAGTGGCTCGGCACCGAAGTTGAGTGCGGTGATCTGGATGCCCTTGCCTGCCGGCAGCTCGTGCACCATCAGCAGCAAGGCCGGGTTGGCCACCTCGGGGATCAGGATCTGCCGGCTCGCCGCAATCGCATAGGCCTGGCGCACAGCGAGCATGCGTTTCAGGCTGCTGGCAAAACTGTCGGGCTGCTGCAACTGGCTGGCCAGGCTGCCATACAGCGAACGCGCACGCGGCAGGCCTTCGGCCGAGAGCTGCGCCTCCACGTCCAGGTCGGCCAGGTCATAGGCGCCGCGATGAATCCAGCGGGTGTCGCCGTCACCCATCAGCCCCTCCACCTGCTCGGGCTCCAGCGGCAAGGCGCCGACCAGGTCCCAGCCCGACAGCGCAAACACCCCCGGCTGCATGGCGTTGTACATGGCCAGCAGCAGGTGCACCGTCTGGATCAGCGCCAGCTGCTCGGCGTCGATGCTGCCCAGGTCGCGAATGCCCAGCGCGGCAGTGATGATGCTGACCGTGGTGCACGACACTCCATTGGTCACGAACTTGAGGTTGTACGGTGCGTGCTCGCCCGCCAGGCCCTCGTACATCTCGCTGCGGATATGCTCGCGCAGGATGTTGCCGGGGAAGGTCTGGCCCTTGTACAAGTAGCTGTCGTTGGCGTGCAGGGTCCAGAAATGCACCAGCTCCAGGGTCAGTTCATCGTGGTTCTGCAGGGCATGGATCAACGAGGCCGGGTCGATCTTGAACGCATGCATCTGGTGCAGCATCAGGCGCAAAAACTCGGTGTCGCCGGTCAGCAGCGCGTGCTGGTAGGCCGGGCGCGTGACGAAGTCGTAGGACAGGTCGGCGCCGCCGTGGGACATGTTGGCGATGTCGTCCAGGGTCAGGTTCAGTTCCTGGAAGCTGAAACCACCGGCCTTGCGGATCATGCCGCCCAGCAGCTGGTTGCCGGTGACCGACAGCGGGTGGCTCTCCGACCAGGCCGGCCCTTCGGCGCGCCGCTCCACGCCGAGAAAGCCATTGGCATCCAGACGCAGGCCACGGGCGCCGAGCACGTCGATGGCGTGCAGGGCGTCGCCGATGATCAGCTGCTGCGCGGCAAAGCTTGGGTCGAGCCAGTTCAGCGATGGCTGGCCCTCCTTGAAGTAGTGCAGGTACACCCAGCGTCGCAGCTTGCCGTCGACCCCGAGTACCGGCGGCGTGGCGCTCCAGTCGGTTTCCTTGATGCCGGGTTCGAAGAAGATCACCCGCTGCAACTGGCCAACGATGTAGTGGCGGGCCTTGAGCTCGTCGCACATGGCCGGCGTGAGGTTGGCCGCATCGCGCCCGGCCGGCACCTCGGGCAGCAGGCCCCAGTCGGCTTCGCGGATCTCGATCATGTGGTACAGCCCGGGATAGTCGCCGTAGGCCATCTCGGCCAGGCGAAAATCGGCGCCCTTGCCGGTGTGCGCCGGGATCGAGTCGTCGATGGTCACCGCGTTGTGCGCCGAGGCCACCTTGCTCAGGTGCACCAGCTCGGCCTCGCTGCCGTAGCGCGGGTCGATGTCGAAGCTGATGCGGTCGAAGTTGCCGTCCACGCTGGGGGTGAACTCGCGCTGGGTGATGCCGCCCGAGCGCTTCAACGGCCCGGTGTGCACGCCCTGGATGCCCAGCTCCGACAGCGCCTGCCACAGCTGCTCATGGGCCAGCGCCTGCAACACCGAACCGCCCTCCTCGACGATGATCGAGGCCGGGTACACCGTCAGCCACACCGAGGCGATGGCACTGGCGTCGCGGGCGCGGGCCTCGGCGTAAGGGTGCAGCCACATGCGCGCCTGCCCTGCATACAGCCGGGCGCGGTCGCGGGCGGCTTGCAGCATGGACTGGCCTTGCAGCCATTCGATGGTGTCCTGGCCTCGCTGGGTCATACGCTTGCTCCTTCGACGGGGGGCGTGGGGTCGTGCCCTCAAGGTGTGAGTGGGTTTGACTGCAATCGTTCGCATTTTTTGCTGCGACCAGCGGGCATATGTCGCAGAGCTCCGCCGCACGGCGCGCCTACCCCGGCCCACACGCCCTCAAACCCACCCCTCCAGCCGCAACGTCGCCCGCACCAGCCGCTGCTCCTCCTCCTCGATCTCCTTGAGGTTCGCGCAGATGCCCTGGATATGCGCAATCGCCGCCTTGCGCGCCTGTTCCGGCATTCGCCCGGTCACGGCGTTGTACAGCCGCGCATGCTGGCGGTCGATCTGGCGCTTCTGCACATCGCGGTGGTACAGGTTGTTCACCGAGGCGAACACCGAGTTCAACAGCAGGTCGGTCAGCGAGCGCAGCGTCTGCACCAGCACCGGGTTGTGCGAGGCCTCGCAGATCGCCAGGTGAAACGCATGGTCCAGGTGCGCATGCTCCGAGGCCGTCAGTGGCTGCTCATGGGCCGCCAGCAACGCCTCGTAACTGCGCCGTATGAGCACGAAGTCCGCCTCGGTGCCGCGCAGCGCCGCCAGGCGTGCCGACTCCCCTTCCAGCAGGCTGCGCACCTCGAACAGGTCGTACAGGGTGCGCGGCTGCGAACTGAACAGGTGCATCAATGCCGAGGTGCTGCCCTGCCCCGACAACTGCGCCACATATGAGCCCTTGCCATGCGCAGTCTCGATGATGCCCTTGGCGCGCAGCAGCTTGAGCCCTTCGCGCAGGGCCGTGCGCGACACGCCGAGCTTTTCGGTCAGGCGCCGCTCCGACGGCAGCGCCTGGCCGACCTTGAGCACGCCATCGACGATCAGCCGCTCGATGCGCTCGCACACCACGTCTGCCACCTGCATTGAAAGCGCTTCGCCCATCGTCCCTCCAACTGGTATGACCAGACACCATGGGCTTTAGGACCCTTGCCAGATCAATACATAACTAACTGTATTTATTGAATATTCATGAAAAAGCCGGAAAAACCGCAGCAACAAACTGGTTCGACCAGTGATTTGAGCGATAGACACTAAGCCGTCGCCGGCCAATGATGCAAGTGAGCCGTGTTCCATCGAGCTTCCATAACAACAAGACAAGGGTCGTTAGCCTGCCCATGAACATTCTCTACGACGAACGCGTCGATGGTGCGCTGCACAGCGTCGACCGGGCCGAGTTCCTGCACACCCTGCAGAGCCGCCTGCCCGACCTGGATATCCTGCACGCCGCCGAAGACCTCAAGCCCTACGAGTGCGACGGCCTCTCGGCCTACCGCACCACGCCGATGCTGGTGGTGCTGCCGCGCCATCTGGAAGAGGTGCAGAGCGTGTTGCGCCTGTGCCACGAGCGCAAGGTGCCGGTGGTGGCACGTGGCGCCGGCACCGGTTTGTCCGGCGGCGCGCTGCCGCTGGAAAAGGGCGTGCTGCTGGTAATGGCGCGCTTCAACAAGATTCTTGAAATCGACCCGGCCGGGCGCTTTGCCCGCGTACAGCCCGGCGTACGCAACCTGGCGATTTCCCAGGCTGCCGCGCCGCATGGGCTGTACTACGCACCCGACCCCTCCTCGCAGATCGCCTGCTCGATCGGCGGCAACGTTGCCGAGAACGCCGGTGGCGTGCACTGCCTCAAGTACGGCCTGACCGTGCACAACGTGCTCAAGGTCGAGATGCTCAGCGTCGAGGGCGAACGCATGACCCTGGGCAGCGATGCCCTGGACGCCCCCGGCTTCGACCTGCTGGCGCTGTTCACAGGTTCCGAGGGCATGCTCGGCATCATCACCGAAGTCACCGTCAAGCTGCTGCCCAAGCCGCAGGTGGCCAAGGTGCTGCTGGCCGCCTTCGACTCGGTGGAAAAGGCCGGCCGCGCCGTGGGCGACATCATCGCCGCCGGTATCATCCCCGGCGGCCTGGAGATGATGGACAACCTGGCGATTCGCGCCGCCGAAGACTTCATCCACGCCGGTTACCCGGTAGAGGCCGAGGCCATCCTGCTGTGTGAACTGGACGGCGTCGAGGCCGACGTGCACGACGACTGCGAGCGCGTGCGCGTGCTGCTCGAACAGGCCGGTGCCACCGAAGTGCGCCTGGCCCGCGACGAAGCCGAGCGCGTGCGCTTCTGGGCCGGGCGCAAGAACGCCTTCCCCGCCGTGGGCAGGCTGTCGCCCGACTACTACTGCATGGACGGCACCATACCCCGGCGCGAACTGCCCCACGTGCTGGGGGCCATCGCCGACCTCTCGGCCGAGTACAACCTGCGCGTGGCCAACGTGTTCCATGCCGGCGACGGCAACATGCACCCGCTGATCCTGTTCGATGCCAACACCCCCGGCGAGCTGGAACGCGCCGAGGCGTTCGGCGGCAAGATCCTCGAGCTGTGCGTGAAGGTCGGCGGCAGCATCACCGGCGAGCACGGCGTAGGCCGCGAGAAGATCAACCAGATGTGCGCCCAGTTCAACAGCGACGAGCTGAGCCTGTTCCATGCGGTAAAGGCTGCGTTCGACCCGCTGGGCCTGCTCAACCCGGGCAAGAACATCCCCACCCTGCACCGCTGCGCCGAATTCGGCGCCATGCACGTGCACCACGGCCAACTGCCCTTCCCGGACCTGGAGCGCTTCTGATGAGCACCGTACTGTTCGACCCGGCCCACGGCAGCGACCGCAGCGCCGACCTGCTGGCCCGCGTGCAGCAGGCCATCGCCGAGCGCACCCCGCTGTTCATCCGCGGCGGTGCCAGCAAGACCTTCTACGGGCGCCCCGTCGACGCCCAGCCACTGGACCTCGCCGGGCACACCGGCATCGTCTCCTACGACCCCACCGAACTGGTGATCACCGCCCGCGCCGGCACGCCCCTGCGCGAGCTGCAGGCCGCGCTGGAGCGTGGCGGGCAGATGCTTGCCTGCGAAGTGCCGTGCTTTGGCGACAACGCCACGGTCGGCGGCATGCTCGCTGCCGGCCTGTCGGGCCCGCGTCGCCCATGGGCGGGTTCGGTACGCGACTTCGTACTGGGCACGCGCATGATCAGCGGCCTGGGCACGCACCTGCGCTTTGGCGGCGAGGTGATGAAGAACGTCGCCGGCTACGACCTGTCGCGCCTGCTGGCCGGCAGCCTGGGCTGCCTGGGGGTGATCACCGAAGCCTCGTTCAAGGTGCTGCCCAAGTACCGCTGCCGGGTCAGCCTGCGCCAGGCCATGCCGCTGCAGATGGCCCTGGACAAGCTCGGCGAATGGGGCCAGCAGCCGATCCCGCTGACCGCCGCCAGCCATGACGGCAGCACCCTGTACCTGCGCCTGGAAGGCAACGAGGGTTCGGTACGCGCCGCCGCCGAACGCCTGGGCGGCGATGCGCTGGATGACAGCTACTGGGACGACCTGCGCGAACAGCGCCTGGCGTTCTTCGACGACCCGCGCCCGCTGTGGCGCCTGTCGGTGCCGGCACTGACGGCGCCGCTGGCGATCGAGGGCGAGCAGTTGATCGACTGGGGCGGCGCGCAACGCTGGCTCAAGAGCAGCGCCGATGCCGACAGCATCCGTCAACTCGCCGCCGCCGCCAACGGGCACGCCACCTGCTTCACCCCGGGCGTGGTGGACAGCCCGTTCCAGCCGCTGGCCGCACCGATCCTGCGGTTTCACCAGACGCTCAAGCGCAACCTGGACCCTCAGGGCATCTTCAACCCCGGCCGCCAGTACGCCGACGTCTGACCCAGGAGCCACCATGCAGACCAACCTGAGCGAAGCGGCCAAGCGCCTGCCCCACGCCGACGAAGCCGAACGCATCCTGCGCAGTTGCGTGCACTGCGGCTTCTGCAATGCCACCTGCCCCACCTACCAGGAACTGGGCGACGAGCTGGACGGCCCGCGCGGACGCATCTACCTGATCAAGCAATTCCTCGAGCAGGACACCGTCAGCGAGAAGACCCAGCAGCACCTGGACCGCTGCCTGACCTGCCGCAACTGCGAAACCACCTGCCCGTCGGGGGTGGAGTACCACAAGCTGCTGGACATCGGTCGCGACGCCATCGAGGCCCGTGTGCCCCGCCCGCTGGGCCAGCGCCTGCTGCGCAGCGGCCTGCGCGCCGTGGTGCCGCGCCCGGCCCTGTTCCAGGCGCTGGTGAGTACCGGCGAGCTGCTGCGCCCAGTGCTGCCCGAGGCATTCAGGACCCACCTGCCACGCAGCGTGGCACCGGCCCGGCAACGCCCCCAGGCCACCCATGCACGGCGCGTGCTGATGCTCGAAGGCTGCGTGCAGCGCAGCCTGTCGCCCAACACCAACGCCGCCACCGCGCGCGTGCTCGACCGCCTGGGCATCAGCATCACGCCGATTGCCCAGGCCGGCTGCTGCGGCGCGGTGGACTATCACCTCAACGCGCAGGACACCGGGCTTGAACGTGCGCGGCGCAACATCGATGCCTGGTGGCCAGCCGTGGAAGCCGGCGCCGAAGCCATCGTGCAGACCGCCAGCGGCTGCGGCGCCTTCGTCAAGGAATACGCCTACCTGCTGCGCGACGACCCGGCCTACGCGGCCAAGGCCGAGCGCATCAGCGCCCTGGCGCGGGACATCGTCGAAGTGATCCGCGCCGAACCGCTGGAGCGCTTCGAGGCGTGCTGCGACCAGACCCTGGCCTTCCACTGCCCGTGTACCCTGCAGCACGCACAAAAACTTGGCGGCGCAGTTGAAGCCGTACTCAAACGCCTGGGCTTCAACCTTACCGAGGTACCCGACAGCCACCTGTGCTGCGGTTCGGCCGGCACCTATTCGCTGACCCAGCCGGTGCTGTCCAGGCAACTGCGCGACAACAAGCTCGATGCGCTGGAAAGTGGCCACCCCGACGTGATCGCCACGGCCAACATCGGCTGCCAGACCCACCTCGACGGTGCCGGGCGAACCCCCGTGCGGCACTGGATCGAACTCGTTGACCAAGCCCTCAACCCAGGAGCCTGATTTCATGCAAAGCAAACCCGTAATGACCCTGAGCGACGTGCAGCAGATTCTCGCCGCCGCCCGTGCCGAGGCCCAGGCCAACCAGTGGGCCGTGAGCATTGCCGTGGTCGACGACGGCGGCCACCCGCTGGGCTTCGAGCGCCTGGACGGCTGCGCGCCGGTGAGTGCCTACATCGCCACCGAAAAGGCCCGCAGCGCGGCGCTGGGCCGACGTGAAACCAAGCTGTACGAAGACATGATCAATGGCGGGCGCACGGCGTTCCTGTCGGTGCCGGTGATCAGCGGCACGCTCGAAGGCGGCGTGCCGGTGATCGTCGACGGCCAGGTGGTCGGCGCGGTGGGTGTGTCGGGGGTCAAGTCCGAACAGGACGCCCAGGTGGCCAAGGCCGGCGTTGCCGCCGTTAAAGACTGATCAGGAGCAACCGAACATGAACGACCGTATTCAGCGTCAACGCCTGCAGGTCGCGAGCGCCCTGCAGCACTTCATCGAAACCGAGGCCCTGCCCGGCACCGGTGTGCCGGAGGCCAACTTCTGGCAAGGCTTCGACGCCCTGGTGCACGACCTGGCGCCGAAGAACCGCGCCCTGCTCGCCGAACGCGACCGCCTGCAGGCCGCGCTGGACACCTGGCACCGCGCCCACCCGGGCCCGGTGGCCGACATGCCGGCCTACCGCGCCTTCCTGAGCGAGATCGGCTACCTGGTGCCGGTGCCTGAACAGGTGGCGGTGAGCACCTCCAACGTCGACAGCGAGCTGTGCGAACAGGCCGGCCCGCAGCTGGTGGTGCCGGTGATGAACGCGCGCTATGCGCTCAACGCCGCAAACGCACGCTGGGGCTCGCTGTATGACGCGCTGTATGGCACCGATGCGATCAGCGACGCCGACGGCGCCGAGGCTGGCGAGGGCTACAACCCGCGCCGTGGCCAGAAGGTCATCGCCTTCGCGCGCAAGGCCCTGGACCAGGCTGCACCGCTGGCCGGCGGCTCGCACGCCGAGGCCAAGGCCTACCGCATCGAGGACGGGCAACTGCGCGTCGACCTCATCAGCGGCCTGACCACCACACTCAAAGACCCCGCCAAATTCGTCGGCTTCCAGGGTGATGCCGCCCAGCCGAACGCGGTGCTGCTGAAGAACAACGGCCTGCACCTGGAAATCCAGATCGACCCCACCAGCGCCATCGGCCAGACCGATGCGGCCGGGGTCAAGGACGTGCTGGTCGAAGCCGCCCTGAGCACCATCCTCGACTGCGAGGACTCGGTGGCCGCGGTGGATGCCGAAGACAAGACCCTGATCTACCGCAACCTGCTGGGCCTGATGAAAGGCGACCTGAGCGAAGCGATCAGCAAGGGCGGCAAGACCCGCGTGCGCCGCCTCAACCCGGACCGCGTCTACACCGCAGCCGATGGCGCAACACTGACCCTGCATGGCCGTTCGCTGCTGTTCGTGCGCAACGTCGGCCACCTGATGACCAACCCGGCGATTCTCGATGGCGATGGCGCCGAGATTCCCGAGGGCATCATGGACGCGGTGCTCACCGGCCTGATCGCCATCCACGACCTGCAGCGGCGCGGCAACTCGCGCAGCGGCAGCGTGTACATCGTCAAGCCGAAGATGCACGGCCCTGCCGAAGTGGCGTTTGCCGCCGAACTGTTCGGGCGTGTCGAAGACCTGCTGGCGCTGCCGCGCAACACCCTGAAGATGGGCATCATGGACGAGGAGCGGCGCACCTCGGTGAACCTCAAGGCGTGCATCGGCGCAGCGCACGAGCGGGTGGTGTTCATCAACACGGGCTTTCTCGACCGTACCGGCGACGAGATGCACAGCGCCATGGAAGCCGGCCCGATGCTGCGCAAGGGCGACATGAAGTCCACGCCGTGGATCACCGCCTACGAGCGCAACAACGTGCTGGTGGGGCTGGCCTGCGGGCTCAAGGGGCGCGCGCAGATCGGCAAGGGCATGTGGGCCATGCCCGACCTGATGGCCGACATGCTGGTGCAGAAGATCGGCCACCCCAAGGCCGGTGCCACCACCGCATGGGTGCCCTCGCCCACGGCCGCCACGCTGCATGCGCTGCACTACCACCAGGTGGACGTGCAGGGGGTGCAGAGCGAATTGCAGCGCATCGACCTGGCCGGCGAGCGTGACAGCCTGCTCAACGACCTGCTGACCATTCCGGTATCGCCGCGTCCGAACTGGAGCGATGCAGAAAAACTGCAGGAGCTGGAGAACAACTGCCAGGGCATTCTCGGCTACGTGGTGCGCTGGGTGGAGCAAGGAGTCGGGTGCTCCAAGGTACCGGACATCCACAACGTCGGCCTGATGGAAGACCGTGCGACCTTGCGTATATCCAGCCAGCACATTGCCAACTGGCTGCTGCATGGCACGGTGAGTGAGGCCAAGGTACGCGAGGTGCTCGAACGCATGGCGGTGGTGGTGGACCGGCAGAATGCCGGGGATGCGGCGTACCGCCCGATGGCGCCGGACTTCGCCACCTCGATGGCGTTCCAGGCCGCCAGCGACCTGGTGTTCAAGGGGCGTGAGCAGCCGAGCGGGTATACCGAGCCGCTGCTGCATGCGTGGCGCTTGAGGTTCAAGGCGGCGAACTGACGGGCCTCTTCGCCCGCAAGGCTGGCTCCTGCAGGAACCAGCCTTGCGGGCGAAGGCCCCGGCCACTACCCCAAGGGCAACCCATTGTTGACCTGTCGGGTT
>NZ_JASCPN010000025.1:0-67007 GCF_029960155.1 Pseudomonas sp. PS01300
CACAAGATCTACGCGGCCCTTGTGGGAGCGGGCTTGACCCGCGATGGGCCGCAAAGCGGCCCCAGTATTACTGCGCCGCCACACCTTTGAGATACGGCGCCGGCGCCGCGCCCAGGTTGCTCAGCATCCGCTCGCTGTACCAGTCCACGAAATTCACCACGCCAAACTCGTAGGTTTTCGAATACGGCCCCGGCTGATACGCCGTCGAGTTGATGCCGCGCTGGTTCTCTTCGGCCAGGCGCCGGTCCTGGTCGTTGGTCGCGTCCCACACCTGGCGCATGCGTGCCGGGTCGTAGTCCACGCCCTCAACCGCATCCTTGTGCACCAGCCACTTGGTGGTGACCATGCTCTCCTGGGCACTGATCGGCCATACCGTGAACACGATGATGTGATCACCCATGCAGTGGTTCCACGAATGCGGCAGGTGCAGGATGCGCATCGAGCCCAGGTCGGGGTTCTGGATGCGCCCCATCAGTTTCTGGCAGCCCAGCTTGCCGTCCAGGGTCATCGACAGCGTGCCCTTGAGCAGGGGCATGCGCACGATACGGTTGCGCAGGCCGAAGCTGGCATGCGCATAGGGGATCTTCTCCGCGTCCCACGCCGCAGCGCTGGCCGCCACGTGATCCTTGAACGCCTGGTCGGCGCGCGGGTCGGTGACGTCGTCCCATTCGAGCAGGGTCTTGAGCAGTTCCGGGTGCGAGGCGTTGCAGTGGTAGCACTCGCGATTGTTCTCCAGCACCAGCTTCCAGTTGGCCTTCTCCATCAGGGTGGTCTGCACCGCCACCTTGGTGTTCTCCATGTCGTAGGGCTCCATGTAATGGGCCAGGGTGGCGAGGAAGTCATCGATGGCCGGCGGGTTGTCGGCCAGGCTGACGAAGATGTAGCCACCGGCGGTCTTTACGTTCACCGGCTTGAGACCGTACTGCTGCATGTCGAAGTCGTCGCCCATCTCGGTGCCGGCGAACAGCAGCCGCCCGTCCAGCTCGTAGGTCCACTGGTGGTAGTGGCACACCAGCTTGGCCACCTTGCCCTTGTCGCTGGTGCACAGGCGCGAGCCACGGTGGCGGCACACGTTGTGGAAGGCATGCACCTTGCCCTCGGCACCGCGGATCACGATGATCGGGTTCTTGCCGATCTGCAGGGTCAGGTAGTTGCCCTTGGCCGGGATCTCGCAGGTCATGCCTGCAATCAGCCATTCCTTGTGGAAAATCTCCTGCATGTCGATCTGGAACAGCCGCTCATCGGTGTAGAAGGGTTGCGGCAGCGAGAAGGTGCGCTCGCGGGTCTGCAGCATGTCGGCGGTGGCCTTGCGTGCAGCGTCCAGTGGGTCGCCCAGGCTCAAGGTTGCGGTGACGTCCATCGTTCAGGTCCTCATGGCCCGTGCGGGCCGCGAAAGTGGCTAATCGTTCGTGTGGCGACGCAGGGCTCAGACAGCAGGTTGATGTGCGATGGAGTGTGCGTTCGCCCGCGCCGGCAACCATGCCCATGGGCGACATGGCCAGATCCGTTCCCGACGCGCGAGCCCTTGTGGGCGGGGGCTGGTCGCGATAAGTACGCCGATGTCGCGAACAGGAATGTGCGCCGCCGGTACCTTGCGCATCATCGTCGCCATAACAGGCCCCGATCGGCCGCGGAGACGAGCATGTCGAACAACTTCCTCAACCCGGTGACCACTCAGACCTGGGCCAACGGCCGGCATACCGTGCGCTGCGTCAAGGTCATTCAGGAAACCTGGGATGTGCGCACCTTCTGCTTCATGGCCGACCAGCCGATCCTGTTCTTCTTCAAGCCCGGACAGTTCGTGACCCTGGAGCTGGAAATCGACGGTCAGCCGATCATGCGCTCGTACACCATCTCCAGCTCGCCCTCGGTGCCCTACAGCTTTTCGGTGACCATCAAGCGCGTACCCGGCGGCAAGGTTTCCAACTGGCTGCACGACACCCTGCATGAAGGCCAGGAGCTGGCCGTGCACGGGCCGGTGGGGTTGTTCAACGCGATGGACTTCCCCAGCCCCAGGGTGCTGTACCTGAGCGGCGGGGTGGGCATCACCCCGGTGATGTCCATGGCGCGCTGGTTCTATGACACCAATGCCAATGTCGACATGGTGTTCGTGCACAGCGCGCGTTCGCCCAAGGACATCATCTACCACCGCGAGCTGGAGCACATGGCCTCGCGGATCGACAACTTCAGCCTGCACATCATCTGCGAGAAGCATGGCCTGGGCGAGGCATGGGCCGGTTATCGCGGCTACCTGAACCAGAAGCTGATGGAGCTGATCGCGCCCGATTACCTGGAACGCGAGATCTTCTGCTGCGGGCCTACGCCCTACATGAACGCGGTCAAGCGCATGCTCGAAGCCAGCGGCTATGACATGCAGCGCTACCATGAGGAGTCGTTCGGCGCCACGCCGCCCGAGGCCAAGGCCGATGCGGTAGAGAACGCCGAGCAGGCCGCCGAGGCCGCCGAGGTGGACGTGGCCGACCAGCACCAGGTGGAGTTCACCGCCAGCGGCAAGAGCATCCGCGTGGCGCCGGGCGAGACGGTGCATGCGGCAGCCGCCAAGCTCGGGCTGATGATCCCCAAGGCCTGCGGCATGGGTATCTGCGGCACCTGCAAGGTGCTCAAGCTGGGTGGCGAGGTGGACATGGAGCACAACGGCGGCATCACCGAGGACGACGAGGCCGAAGGCTATATCCTGTCGTGCTGCAGCGTGCCGCGTGGTGACGTGCGCATCGAGTTCTAGTCGCGCAGCAGCTCGTGGTACAGCGCAGGGCGCCGGTCGGCCAGCACGTGGTTGTGGTCGCTGATCTGCTTGTCCAGTGCCTGGCCCAGCCTGATGTCGGCCAGCAGCAGCTGCTTCTTGCCGACACGCTTGCCGCCCTTGAGCACATAGCCGTCGGCATCGGTGAGGGTCGAACCGCCCACCCAGCCAACCCCGCGCTCCTCGCCACAGCGGTCGCAGGCGATGACGAACAGCCGGTTGACCGAGGCGCTGGCCTGAACCCGGATGACCTCGGCCGGGCGCTGGAAGCCGGGCCGGGAGGTGTCCGGCCAGTTCACCGGTGCGCACAGCAGCTGGGCACCGCGCAGCGCCGCCAGGCGCACCCATTCGGGAAACTCCAGGTCGTAGCAGATCATCATGCCGATGCGCCCCAGGTGGGTGTCCACCACCGGCGGCGGCTCGCTGCCGGGGGTGAAGATCTGCGTTTCGCGGTCCCACAGGTGGGCCTTGCGGTAGAAGGTGCGTCGGCCGTCGGGCTCGATCAGCACCGAGCTGTTGGCCACCTGGCCGTCGGGCAGGCGCTCGCAGAAGCCGCCCACCACGATGATCTGGTACTTGGCGGCCTGCCGGGCCCAGGCCTCGAGGGTCGGCCCGTCACGGGGCTCGGACAGCGCGTGGGCCTCTTCGCGGTCGTAGAACGCGTAGCCGCTCTGCGCCAGCTCGGGCAGTACCAGCAGTTGCGCGCCGCGCTCGGCGGCCTCGGCGATGGCCACCCGGGTACGGTCGAGGTTGTAGCTTGGATTGGCAATGGTGGGCGCCAACTGGTAGCACCCGACACGCACGGTTTGCGGGGATGGGGTCATGGCTGCGGCGCCTTGGGGTCGGCGACCGGGGGCGGCGGGGTGCCGGGCAGGTGGCGCATCAGGAGCCAGTACAGCAGGGCCGAAATGATGAAGCCGGGAACGAAGGCCAGGTCGGCGCCGGACAACGCCACCGCCACCGGCCCTTGCACGCCGGCCAGCGACACGAAGGGCAGCATCGCCAGCAGCCCCCCCAGGTAGGCCAGGATGCCGGCCCAGGCCCACTGGCCGTATTCGCCCGCCGGGTCGAACATGGCCGGGATCACGTAGTTGCCTTTGCGCAACAGGTAGTAGTCGGTGAGATTGATTGCGCTCCAGGGCACCAGCACATACAGCATCAGTTGCAGGAACAGGTTGAAGCTGTCGAGGTAGCTGTCGGGCAACGCGATGGCGGTGAGGTACACCACCGCGCCAATGCCGCCCAGGCCCAGGGCACGCCCGGCCAGCCCCGGCGCCAGCGGGCGAAACGCGGTGATCGCGCTGATGCCGGTCAGCAGCGCGCCGTAGCAGTTGACGGCCATGATGCCCACCAGCGCCGGCACCGCCATCAGGATCGCGAAGGTGCCGAAGCCGGGCAGGAAGCGGTTGCCCAGGTGTTGCAGGCTGCTGATGGCTTCGGGCGCCACCACTGCCGAGGCTACCAGTGCGCCCAGCGACATCAGCCACACCGCAGAGCCTGCGGCGCCCAGATAGGTCCATAGCACCACCTTGCGCGCCGAGGTGCTGGGCGGCAGGTAGCGCGAGTAGTCCGAGACATACACCGAGTAGCTGATCTGGTAGCCGGCGGCGGCCGACAGCTGGATGAGAAAGCCCGACCACGAAAACTGCAGCTGGCGCTGAACGGTGTCGGCCTCCAGCAACAGCAGCGCTGCCAGGGTGAGCAGGCCGAACACGCCGATCAGCAGGTAGGTGAGCCAGCGCTGCACGGTGTGCAGCAGGTCGTGCCCGACCACGGCGATCACCACGGCCACCGCGATCAGCAGTGCGTACCAGAAGGCATCGCTACCCGGCAGCACAGTGGTCAGTGCATCGGTGGCCAGGATCACGTTGAACACGTTGAAGCCGATGTACACGCACACCACCGCCATGAACGGCAGCACGGCGCCTCGCAGGCCGAATTGGGCACGGGACTGGATCATCTGTGGCAGGCCAAGGCGCGGGCCCTGGTTGGCATGCAGGGCCATGCACAGGGTGCCCAGGGCCACCCCGAGCAGGATCGCCAGCACCGCCTGCCAGGCGGCCAGACCCAGGGCGGGCCCGACGAAGCCGGTGACCATGGTGGTGAGTACGAAGTTGCCGGTGAACCAGAAGGGGCCCAGATGCCAGGCCTTGCCGTGACGCTCGTCGAGGGGCACCGGGTGGATGGTACGGGTTTCTATCTTCAGGCCTGACGTTTCAGGTGCAGGTGCCGCATTGTTCATGGCGTTCCCAGGCATTCGGGCGAAAGTTTCAATGCTGATGAGGTTAGATGAAGCTGCAACTAACGGAACAACGACACACTTTCAGCGAGCGCGCAGGTACTTGCCTGAAAGTGTCTGTGATGTCCGATGTAGAGCCATTCTGATTTGTAAACTGGTATTTATGCCAGTCTGCAATGCGGGGAGGTTATTGCGAAAAGTTATCGTGCGGCGTGAGGTTTTTGATGCCGAAGTTAAAGTGCAGTGAATATTCCTACTTAATATTAGGAATAGTTTGTGAGCAACTTTAGATAAGCCTGACGAGATAGTGTTTTCGACGGCGAGCGGGGGCCGATCGAAAAAAACCGGGCGCCCGGCGCGCACTGCGCCGGGGCCCGGTGGCGACCTACACGCTGAAGCGTGCGACCAGGCCGTTCAGGCCCACCGCCAGGCGAGACAGTTCGGCACTCGCGGCGCTGGTCTGGTGCGCCCCGGTGGCCGACTGCACCGACAGGTCGTTGATGTTCACTAGGTTGCGGTCCACTTCGCGGGCCACCTGGGCCTGCTCTTCGGCGGCGCTGGCGATCACCAGGTTGCGTTCGTTGATTTCGGCCACCGCGGTGGTGATGGTCTCCAGCGACAGGCCGGCGCCGCGGGCGATGCTCAGGGTCGACTCGGCGCGTTCGGTGCTGTGGCGCATCGAGTTCACCGCCTGTTCGGTACCGCCCTGGATGCTGCCGATCATGCGCTCGATTTCGCTGGTCGACTGCTGGGTCCGGTGGGCCAGGGCGCGCACTTCGTCGGCGACCACGGCGAAGCCGCGCCCGGCTTCACCGGCACGCGCCGCCTCGATGGCGGCGTTGAGGGCCAGCAGGTTGGTCTGGTCGGCCAGGCCGCGGATCACATCGAGCACCTTGCCGATGTCACGCGACTCGCCGGCCAGGTTGCCGATCAGCTCGGCAGTACCTTGCACGTCGGCACTCATGCGCTCGATGGCGCTGACGGTCTCCATGACCAGGTCGCGACCGTCGCCGGCCGAGCGGGTGGCCTGCTTGGACGCCTCGGATGTGCTCACCGCGTTGCGTGCCACTTCTTCCACCGCGCTGGTCATCTCGGTGACGGCAGTGGCGGCCTGCTGGATCTCGTTGTTCTGCTGCTGCAGGCCGCGCGCGCTTTCGTCGGTGACTGCATTCAGCTCTTCGGCAGCCGAGGCCAGCTGGGTGGCGGAGCCGGCAATCTGCTGCAGGGTGTCGCGCAGCTTGTGCTGCATCTTGCCCATGGCGTGCAGCAGGCGCGCCGCTTCGTCGGTACCGGTGGTGTTGATCGGTTTGGTCAGGTTGCCATCGGCGATCAGCTCGGCCGCCTGCAGCGCTTCGTCGATCGGCTTGACGATGCTGCGGGTGAGCAGCAGCGCGCACAGCAGGGTCAGTGCGGTGGCGGCCACCAGCAGCACGATCACCAGGGTGAAGGCCGTGTCGTATTGCGTGGCGGCGGTCTGGTTGGTCACACGGGTCTGATCGGTGTTGATCTTGACCAGGCGATCGGTGACTGCGCTGATCTGCTCGGAGTTGTCGAGCAGGTCGTGGTTGATCAGGCTGCGCAGTGCTTCCACATCACCGGCCTGCGACAGGCTTACCATGCGGTTTTCGAGCTGGCGGTACTGGTTGAGCAGCTGCACGTACTGGTTGTACGCGCCCCGTTCCTCGTCGCCTTCGATCAGTGGCTCGTAGGCCCGGCGCGCTTCGTCGATCTGGGCATTGCGCTTGGCCAGCAGTTGCACGGTGTCCTGCAGGGTGGCGGCTTCGCGGTTGAGCAGCAGGCGGTAGGACAACGTGCGCAGGCGCAGGGTGAGTTGGGTGAGCTGGTCGAGGTTGGTGATGCTGGGCACGCTGATCTGTTCGATGGCTTCGCCGGCCTTGCGTATCTGCCCCATCTGGTTGAGGGCAAAGATGCCCAATGCAAGCATCAGGGCGCCGATCAGCGAAAACCCCAGAAGTGCGCGCGGGGCGATGTTCATGTTACGTAATGACATGGTTTTATCCGGCAGGGAATAGGAATGCGCGCGGTCCATGCGTCGTGGGGCAACTCTTATTGCCTATCGGTCAAAGCAGGGCAGACTTGAGGGGGCATGTAACTAAATGTGAACCACCGGTCATTTTTTTTACCCCGGCATCCGACCAAGCGCTGGAACCGGTTGCCGATCGACGGGTCAATCTGCACCCGGTCGAGGCTCTGGCCCCGATATCCCTGGCGAGTGCGGTGAGATTTCTTTATCGTGTGCGCCCCCTGAAAAACCGTGAGAACGCAATCATGCTGGAAACATCCCTGAGTCAACTGGAGCAACTGGTCAACGACCTGGTGCAGAAGAACCTCGACCTGGCCGAGCGCAACGCGCAGCTGAGCGACGAACTGGCCCAGGCCAAGGACGAGAACGAAAGCCTGCAACTGAGCCTGATGGAGCAGGAAGAGAAGCAAGGTGCAACCGCCGCGCGTATCCAGGCGCTGGTTGAACGTGCCGGTGGCGGCGCCGTTACCGCATGAAGACCACCGCGCAGTCGATCAATGTCGTGTCGATAATGGGCAATGACTATTCGATCAAGGCCCCTGAAGGTCAGGAGCAGACCCTGGCGCAGGCGGTGCAGATGCTCAAGGCCTCCCTGGCCGATACCAAGCGCAAGTACCCGTCGCTGATCGGCGACAAGTTGCTGGTGCTGGCCGCCCTGAACCTGTGCTCGCAGCAGATCGAACTGCAACAGGCACATCAGGAAGCCCTCGACCGTTATCAAGAGCAAGTCAGCGCCACGGTCGACGTCATTGCCCGGACAATCGGCAACAGCTGATTTCCCCCTCGCGTGCATTCCCTCTTTACTGTGCTGGCTCACTGACCCCTGGGGGCAGTGAGCGGCCCGAGTGTGGCTGACTGCTAGCATTGTATTTTCTGTTGTATACAATTGGCCTGGTGTTCGCGGTACACGGCTGGTTTAACTCAGGGGAAATTCATGCAGTTCTGGCGGCGCAGTATCCAGTGGCAATTGATCGCAAGCATGGGCGCGGCCCTGGTGGCGAGCATTCTGATCGTGGTTGGTATCTACACCGTGGCGGTCAATCGACTGACCGAGCGCTACCTGGTGGAGACGGCGCTGCCGGCGAGCATCGAGGCCATGCGCAACGATATCGAGCGCATGTTGGGCCGGCCTCTGACGGCGGCGGCCGACATTGCCAACAACACCTTGTTGCGCGACTGGCTGGCAGCGGGGGAGCCCCCCGAACAGGCCGGTGCGTTCGTCGAGTACCTGGAGTCGGTGCGTGTGCACAACCAGGCGTTCACCGCGCTGTTCGCCGCCACGGGCAGCAATCACTACTACAACCAGGGCGGGCTGGACCGCACCTTGAGCCGCGACAACCCGAAGGACTCGTGGTTCTTCGGGTTCATCGACAGTGGCAAGCCGCGCCTGCTCAATATCGACACGGACATCAGCAGTGGCGACCTGGCGCTGTTCATCGACTTTCGGGTGGAAAAAGCCGGCCAGCTGGTGGGCATTGCCGGGCTGGGCCTGCGCATGACCGAGTTGTCCCAACTGATCCACGACTTCAGTTTCGGTGAGCGCGGCCGGGTGTTCCTGGTGCGCGGCGATGGACTGATCCAGGTGCACCCGCAGTCCGAGTTCAGCGGCAAGCGCCAGTTGGCCGAGCAGATCGGCGAAGGCGCCGCCCAGCGTGCGTTGACCCCGCACGAGGGCCTGCAGCAGAGCCGCTTCGAGCGCGATGGCGAGACCTACCTGGCCCTGAGCCTGCCGCTGCGCGACCTGAACTGGACCCTGGTGGCCGAGGTGCCCGAGGCGCAGATCTACGCCCAGGTGAACCAGGCCGTGTGGCTCACCAGCCTGATCGGCGCGGCGGTGGCGTTGCTGTCGCTGCTGCTGGTGGTATGGCTGGCGCGCGGCATCGTGCGCCCGCTGCGCCGGGTGACCGGTGCGCTGACCGCGATTGCCCAGGGCGGTGGCGACCTGACCCAGCGCCTGGACGAGTCGCGGGCCGATGAACTGGGCGACCTGGCCCGGGGTTTCAACCGTTTTCTGGACAGCCAGCGCGACCTGATCGGCGAGGTGCTGCGCACCACCGAGCACCTGCGCAGCGCCGTGGGGCAGGTGAGCGCGGTGGTGGAGGACACCGCCGCGCGCTCCCATCGCCAGCAGGAGATGACCGAGATGGTGGCCACTGCCGTGCACCAGATGGGCCTCACCGTGCAGGACATCGCGCAGAATGCCGGCCAGGCCGCGCACGCCTCGCAGACCGCGCGCACCGAAGCGTTGCAGGCGCGCGAGGTGGTGCAGCGCTCGATTGCGCACATCGAAGGCATGTCGGGCGAGATCGGCGTGGCGGCCAGTGCGGTTGGCCAACTGGCACAGGAGGTGGCGTCCATCGACGAGGTGCTGGCGGTGATCCGCAGCATTTCCGAGCAGACCAACCTGCTGGCGTTGAACGCGGCGATCGAGGCGGCGCGGGCCGGGGAGATGGGCCGTGGCTTCGCTGTGGTGGCCGACGAGGTACGTACCCTGGCCCAGCGAACCCAGGTGTCCACCGACGAGGTGCAGCAGATGATCCAGCGCCTCAAGCAGGGGGCGGGCAGCGCGGTGGCGTCGATGCAGGCGGGGCAGGCGGCGACCGGCACCGGCGTGGCGTCGAGCCAGCAGACCGGAGCGTCGTTGACCACCATTACCGGGCAGGTGGAACACATCACCGACATGAACCTGCAGGTGGCCACGGCCACCGAGGAGCAGTCGGCGGTGACCGAGGAGATCAACCGCAACGTGCAGGGGATTTCCGACCTGGCGCGCCAGACGGTGGCGCAGGTGGAGGCGTGTCGGGTGGATTGCCAGGCGTTGCGCGGGCTGGCTGATGACCTGGCGCGGCAGATGGGTGGGTTCAGGCTCTAGATCAGGGTGATTGCTTCGTCGGCAAGGCCGGCTCCTACAGGTTGGCGGTGTCTGTAGGAGCCGGCCTTGCCGGCGAAGGGGCCATCAGCGACCCAGCGTTACCGCACGAATATCCGCCGCCAGCTCGCGCACCCGTGCCTCGTCGGTGTCCCACGAGCACATGAACCGTGCGCCGCCGCTGCCGATGAAGGTGTAGAACCGCCAGCCCTTGGCGCGCAGCGCTTCCAGTGCCGGCTCCGGCATCTGCAGAAACACTCCGTTGGCTTCTACCGGGAACATCAACTGCACCGCCGGGATGTCCGCCACCAGCCCGCTGAGCAACTGCGCGCAGTGGTTGGCGTGCTGCGCATGGCGCAGCCACGCACCGTCTTCGAGCAACCCCACCCACGGCGCCGACAGAAAGCGCATCTTCGACGCCAGCTGCCCGGCCTGCTTGCAGCGGTAGTCGAAGTCTTCGGCCAGCTTGCGGTTGAAGAACAGGATCGCCTCGCCCACCGCCATGCCGTTCTTGGTGCCGCCAAAGCACAGCACGTCGATGCCGGCCTTCCAGGTCAGTTCGGCCGGCGAGCAGCCCAGGAACGCGCAGGCATTGCTGAAGCGCGCGCCGTCCATGTGCAGGTTCAGGCCCAGCTCCTTGCAGGTGGCGCTGATCGCCTTGAGCTCTTCGGGCCGATACACGTTGCCCACTTCGGTGGCCTGGGTGATGGTCACCACGCGTGGCTTGGGGTAGTGGATGTCCTGGCGCTTGAGCGCCACTTCGCGGATGGACTCGGGCGTGAGCTTGCCGTTTTCGCTGCGGGCGGTGAGCAGTTTGGAGCCGTTGGAGAAGAACTCCGGCGCGCCGCATTCGTCGGTCTCGACGTGGGCGGCCTCGGAGCAGATCACGCTGTGGTAGCTCTGGCACAGGGACGACAGGGCCAGGGAGTTGGCGGCGGTGCCGTTGAAGGCGAAGAACACCTCGCAGTCGGTCTCGAACAGTTTGCGAAAGTGGTCGGAGGCCTTGGCGGTCCACTGGTCGTCGCCGTAGGCGCGTTCGTGGCCCTGGTTGGCCTTGTCCATCGCCGCCCAGGCTTCGGGGCAGATGCCGGAATAGTTGTCGCTGGCAAATTGCTGGCTTTGTTCTGTCATTGCACTGTCCTGTGGTCGACGCAGGCAAGCACTCTAAACCAACTATCAAATCGCCGACTACAAGGGCCATGTCGTAAACGCACCTTTGCGTGGCGTGCGCAGGCATCTGGACGGCCCGCGCCAGCCCTACCATCGCAGCCAAAGGGCGCTGTCCATGCCACTGCCGGGAGAGATGCGATGTTCACCAAGCACGACCAGATCCAGGGTTACGACGATGCACTGCTGGCGGCGATCAACGCCGAGGAACAGCGCCAGGAAGACCACATCGAACTGATCGCCTCGGAAAACTACACCAGCAAGCGCGTGATGCAGGCCCAGGGCAGCGGCCTGACCAACAAGTACGCCGAAGGCTACCCGGGCAAGCGCTACTACGGCGGCTGCGAGCACGTGGACAAGGTCGAGCAACTGGCCATCGATCGTGCCAGGCAGCTGTTCGGCGCCGACTATGCCAACGTCCAGCCGCACTCCGGCAGCCAGGCCAACGCCGCGGTGTACCTGGCCCTGCTGCAGACCGGCGACACCGTGCTGGGCATGAGCCTGGCCCACGGCGGCCACCTCACCCACGGTGCCAAGGTCAGTTTCAGCGGCAAGCTGTACAACGCCGTGCAATACGGCATCGACACCCGCACCGGCCTGATCGACTACGACGAGGTCGAGCGCCTGGCCGTCGAGCACCAGCCGAAGATGATCATTGCCGGGTTTTCGGCCTACAGCAAAACCCTCGATTTCCCACGCTTTCGCCAGATCGCCGACAAGGTCGGCGCCTACCTGTTCGTCGACATGGCCCACGTCGCCGGGCTGGTCGCGGCGGGCCTGTATCCCAACCCGCTGCCCTATGCCGACGTGGTCACCACCACCACCCACAAGACCCTGCGTGGCCCGCGTGGCGGGCTGATCCTGGCCAGGGCCAACGAAGCGCTGGAAAAGAAACTCAACGCCGCGGTGTTCCCCGGCGGGCAGGGCGGCCCGCTGATGCATGTGATCGCGGCCAAGGCGGTGTGCTTCAAGGAGGCCCTGGAGCCCGGCTTCAAGGCTTACCAGCAACAGGTGATCGACAACGCCCGGGCGATGGCTGCGGTGTTCATCGAGCGTGGTTTCGACGTGGTGTCCGGTGGCACCGACAACCACCTGTTCCTGGTCAGCCTGATCCGCCAGGGCCTGACCGGCAAGGACGCCGATGCCGCCCTGGGGCGCGCCCACATCACCGTCAACAAGAACGCCGTGCCCAACGACCCGCAGTCGCCGTTCGTCACCTCGGGCCTGCGCATCGGCACCCCGGCCGTCACCAGCCGTGGCTTCAAGGTGGCCCAGTGCACGGAGCTGGCCGGCTGGATCTGCGACATCCTCGACCACCTGGGCGATGCCGATGTCGAGGCCGACGTGGCCAGGAGCGTGTCGGCACTGTGTGCGGATTTTCCGGTTTACCGCTGAGTGGAGTAACAGACCATGCAACGCTATTCGGGCTTCGGCCTTTTCAAGCACTCGCTCAGCCACCACGAGAACTGGCAGCGCATGTGGCGCACGCCCACCCCGAAGAAGGTCTACGACGTGGTCATCGTCGGCGGCGGCGGGCACGGCCTGGCCACCGCCTACTACCTGGCCAAGGTGCACGGCATCACCAATGTGGCGGTGGTCGAGAAGGGCTGGCTGGGCGGCGGCAACACCGCGCGCAACACCACCATCGTGCGCTCCAACTACCTGTGGGACGAGTCGGCGCACCTCTATGAGCACGCGATGAAGCTCTGGGAGGGGTTGTCCCAGGACATCAACTACAACGTCATGTTCTCCCAGCGCGGGGTCTACAACCTGTGCCACACGCTGCAGGACATGCGCGACTCCGAGCGCCGGGTCAGCGCCAACCGGCTCAACGGCGTGGACGGCGAACTGCTGAACAGCAAGCAGGTGGCCGACGAGATTCCGCACCTGGACTGCTCCAGAAACACCCGTTATCCGGTTCTCGGCGCCACCGTGCAGCGCCGCGGCGGCGTGGCGCGTCACGATGCCGTGGCCTGGGGCTATGCGCGTGCCGCCGATGCCCTGGGCGTGGACCTGATCCAGCAGACCGAGGTGATCGGCTTTCGCAAGGAAAACGGCGCGGTGGTCGGCGTCGAGACCAACAAGGGCTTCATCGGTGCGCGGCGCGTGGGCGTGGTCACCGCCGGCAACTCCGGGCACATGGCCAGGCTGGCCGGCTTTCGCCTGCCCATCGAGTCGCACCCGCTGCAGGCACTGGTGTCCGAGCCGCTCAAGCCGATCATCGACAGCGTGATCATGTCCAACGCGGTGCACGGCTACATCAGCCAGTCGGACAAGGGCGACCTGGTGATCGGCGCCGGCATCGACGGCTGGGTGGGTTACGGCCAGCGCGGTTCGTACCCGGTGATCGAACATACCCTGCAGGCCATCGTCGAGATGTTCCCGATCCTGTCGCGGGTGCGCATGAACCGCCAGTGGGGCGGCATCGTCGACACCACCCCGGACGCCTGCCCGATCATCTCCAAGACCCCGGTGGCGAACATGTTCTTCAACTGCGGCTGGGGCACTGGCGGTTTCAAGGCCACGCCGGGCTCGGGCCACGTGTTCGCCGCGAGCCTGGCCACCGGCGAGATGCATGCACTGGCCAAGCCGTTTTCCATCGACCGTTTCCATAACGGCGCCCTGATCGACGAGCACGGCGCTGCCGCTGTCGCCCACTAACAGGAGACACTCCATGTTGCACATCTTCTGTCCCCACTGCGGCGAGCTGCGCTCCGAGGAAGAATTCCATGCCGCCGGCCAGGCGCACATTCCGCGCCCGCTGGACCCGAATGCCTGCACCGACGAGCAGTGGGGCGACTACCTGTTCTTTCGTGACAACCCGCGCGGCCTGCACCACGAGCTGTGGATCCATGCCGCGGGCTGCCGCCAGTACTTCAACGCCACCCGCGACACCGTGACCTACGAGATTCTCGAAACCTATCCGATTGGTGCCAGGCCCCAGGCGCGCGCCCAGGAAAACGCCCCGCAGCTGGCTGTCACCGGCCAGGGAGAAAAGGTATGAGCCAGCGCTATCGTCTGCCCAACGGCGGTCGTATCGACCGCAGCCAGGTCCTCGACTTCACCTTCAACGGCCAGCGCTACCAGGGCTACCAGGGCGACACCCTGGCCGCCGCGCTGCTGGCCAATGGCGTCGACATCGTGGGGCGCAGCTTCAAGTACTCGCGCCCACGCGGCATCATCGCCGCCGGCAGCGAAGAGCCCAACGCGATCCTGCAGATCGGTGCCAGCGAGGCCACCCAGGTACCCAACGTGCGCGCTACCCAGCAGGCGCTGTACGCCGGGCTGGTGGCCACCAGCACCAACGGCTGGCCCAGCGTGAACACCGACGTGATGGGCATCCTCGGCAAGGTCGGCGGCAAGCTGATGCCGCCGGGGTTCTACTACAAGACGTTCATGTACCCGCAGTCGTTCTGGATGACCTACGAGAAGTACATCCGCAAGGCCGCGGGCCTGGGCCGTTCGCCGCTGGAAAACGACCCGGACAGCTACGACTACATGAACCACCACTGCGATGTGCTGGTGGTGGGCGCAGGCCCCGCCGGGCTGGCCGCGGCACTGGCAGCCGGGCGCAGCGGGGCGCGAGTGATCCTGGCCGACGAGCAGGAGGAGTTCGGCGGCAGCCTGCTCGATACCCGCGAAACCCTCGACGGCCAGCCCGCCGCCGAGTGGGTGGCCAAGGTGATCGACGAGCTGCAGGGCATGCCCGAGGTCACCTTGCTGGCGCGGGCCACGGTCAACGGCTACCACGACCACAACTTCCTCACGATCCACCAGCGCCTCACCGATCACCTGGGCGACCGCGCACCCATCGGCCAGGTGCGCCAGCGCATGCACCGTGTGCGCGCCGGGCGTGTGGTGCTGGCCACCGGTGCCCACGAGCGGCCGCTGGTGTACGGCAACAACGATGTGCCGGGCAACATGCTCGCCGGCGCGGTATCTACCTACGTGCGCCGTTATGGCGTGGCGCCGGGGCGCAAGCTGGTGCTGTCGACCAACAACGACCACGCCTATCGCGTGGCGCTGGACTGGCACGACGCCGGGCTCAAGGTGGTCGCGGTCGCCGATGCGCGGCACAACCCGCGTGGCTCGCTGGTGGAGGAGGCACGTGCCAAGGGCATTCGCATCCTCACCTCCAGCGCGGTGATCGAGGCGCGCGGCAGCAAGCATGTGACGGCAGCGCGGGTGGCGGCCATCGACGTGGCCGCACACCAGGTCACCAGCCCCGGCGAATGGCTGGACTGCGACCTGGTGGCGACATCGGGCGGCTACAGCCCGGTGGTGCACCTGGCTTCGCACCTGGGCGGCAAGCCGCTGTGGCGCGACGACATTCTCGGCTTCGTGCCCGGCGACGCGCCGCAGAAGCGCGTGTGCGTGGGGGGCGTCAATGGCGTGTTCGCCCTGGGCGATGCGCTGGCCGACGGTTTCGAAGGCGGCGTGCGTGCGGCCACCGAGGCCGGTTTCAAGGCAGTGGAGGGCGTTCTGCCCAAGGTGCTGGTGCGTCCGGAGGAGCCCACCGTGGCGCTGTTCCAGGTACCCCATGACCGCAACACCGCGCGGGCACCCAAGCAGTTCGTCGACCAGCAGAACGATGTGACTGCGGCCGCCATCGAACTGGCCACCCGCGAAGGCTTCGAGTCGGTGGAGCACGTCAAGCGCTACACCGCGCTGGGGTTCGGCACCGACCAGGGCAAGCTGGGCAACATCAACGGGCTGGCGATCGCCGCACGCTCGCTGGGCATCGGCATTGCGCAGATGGGCACCACCATGTTTCGCCCCAACTACACGCCGGTGACCTTCGGCGCGGTGGCCGGGCGCCATTGCGGCCACCTGTTCGAGCCGGTGCGCTTCACCGCCCTGCATGCCTGGCATGTGAAGAACGGCGCCGAGTTCGAGGACGTCGGCCAGTGGAAGCGCCCGTGGTATTTCCCCCGCGGCGGCGAAGACCTGCAGGCGGCGGTGGCCCGCGAATGCAAGGCGGTGCGCGACAGCGTCGGCCTGCTGGATGCCTCGACCCTGGGCAAGATCGACATCCAGGGCCCGGACGCCCGCGAGTTCCTCAACCGCATCTACACCAACGCCTGGACCAAGCTCGACGTGGGCAAGGCGCGCTACGGCCTGATGTGCAAGGAAGACGGCATGGTCTTCGACGATGGCGTGACCGCGTGCCTGGGCGACAACCACTTCCTGATGACCACCACCACCGGCGGCGCGGCGCGGGTGCTGCAATGGCTGGAGATCTACCAGCAGACCGAATGGCCAGAGCTGAAGGTGTACTTCACCTCCGTCACCGACCACTGGGCCACGCTGACCCTGTCGGGGCCCAACAGCCGCAAGCTGCTGGCTGAAGTGACCGACATCGACCTGGACAGGGACGCCTTCCCGTTCATGAGCTGGAAGGAGGGCCTGGTGGGCGGGGTGCCGGCGCGGGTGTTCCGCATCTCGTTCACCGGCGAGCTGTCGTATGAAGTGAACGTGCAGGCCAATTACGCGATGGGCGTGCTGGAGCAGATCGTCGCCGCCGGCAAGCCGTACAACCTCACCCCCTATGGCACCGAGACCATGCACGTGCTGCGCGCCGAGAAGGGTTTCATCATTGTCGGCCAGGACACCGACGGCTCGATGACCCCGGACGACCTGAACATGGGTTGGTGCGTGGGGCGCACCAAGCCGTTCTCGTGGATCGGCTGGCGCGGCATGAACCGGGAAGACTGCGTGCGCGAGAACCGCAAGCAACTGGTGGGGCTCAAGCCGGTGGACCCGAGCCAATGGTTGCCCGAGGGCGCGCAGCTGGTGCTGGACCCCAAACAGCCGATTCCGATGGACATGGTGGGGCACGTGACCTCGAGCTACACGAGCAACTCGCTGGGCTATTCGTTTGCCATGGGGGTGGTCAAGGGCGGGCTCAAACGCATGGGCGAGCGGGTGTTTTCGCCGCAGGCCGATGGCAGCGTGATCGAGGCCGAGATCTGCGCCTCGGTGTTCTTTGATCCGAAGGGTGAGCGGCAGAACATCTGATGGTTGCAGGAGCAGCCTTGCTGGCGAAGCGACCACCGCGCACCGGGTTGCAACCGGGTCGCGGGCTTCGCCGGCAAGGCCGGCTCCTACAAAGAGATCACAGCACTACTGAATTCAAGGCAGGTATGTAATGAGCGCAATCAACGTCTACCCGCAACGCCCCGAGACTGATGCCAGGGCCGAATCACCCCTGCATCACGCCGACCTGCCCAGCCTGGTCGGCAAGGGCCGCAAGAACCCCGGCGTGACCCTGCGCGAGAAGAAGTTCCTCGGCCACCTGACCCTGCGCGGCAACGCTCACGACCCGGCTTTCGTCAGCGGCGTGCAACATGCGCTGGGCCTGGAACTGCCGGTCGCACTCACCGTGGTCGCCAGCGGCGAGACCTCGCTGCAGTGGATGGGCCCCGACGAGTGGCTGCTGATCGTGCCCGGTGGCGAGGAGCTGGCCGCCGAGCAGAAGCTGCGCGAAGCCCTCGACGGGCAACACATCCAGGTGGTCAACGTCAGCGGCGGACAGACCCTGCTCGAACTGAGCGGGCCCAGGGTGCGCGAGGTGCTGATGAAGTCCACCAGCTACGACGTGCACCCCAACAACTTCCCGGTGGGCAAGGCGGTGGGCACGGTGTTCGCCAAGTCCCAGCTGGTGATCCGGCGCACCGGCGAGGACACCTGGGAGCTGCTGATCCGGCGCAGCTTCAGCGACTACTGGTGGCTGTGGCTGCAGGATGCCTGCGCCGAACATGGCCTGAGCATCGCCTCATGAGCCGTGCGCCGGACACCTGGATCCTTACCGCCGACTGCCCCAGCCTGCTGGGTACGGTGGACGCGGTGACGCGCTACCTGTACGAGCAGCAGTGCTACGTCACCGAGCATCATTCGTTCGATGACCGGCTGTCGGCGCGGTTCTTCATACGGGTGGAGTTTCGCCAGCCCGAGGCATTCGACGAGCAGGCCTTTCGCGCAGGCCTGGCCGCCCGTGGCGAAGCGTTCGGCATGACCTTCGAGCTGACTGCGCCCAGGCACCGGCCCAAGGTGGTGATCATGGTGTCCAAGGCCGATCATTGCCTCAACGACCTGCTGTACCGCCAGCGCATCGGCCAGTTGGCGATGGACGTGGTGGCGGTGATTTCCAACCACCCGGACCTGGAGCCGCTGGCGCACTGGCACCGCATCCCCTATTACCACTTCGCCCTCGACCCGCAGGACAAGCCGGCGCAGGAGCGCAAGGTGCTGCAGGTGATCGAGGCGTCCGGCGCCGAGCTGGTGATCCTTGCGCGCTACATGCAGGTGCTGTCGCCGGAGCTGTGCCGACGCCTGGATGGCTGGGCGATCAACATCCATCACTCGCTGCTGCCGGGGTTCAAGGGCGCCAAGCCGTATCACCAGGCCTACAGCAAGGGCGTGAAGCTGGTGGGGGCCACGGCGCATTACATCAACAACGACCTGGACGAGGGCCCGATCATTGCCCAGGGCGTGGAAGCCGTGGATCACAGCCACTACCCTGAAGACCTGATTGCCCGCGGGCGCGATATCGAATGCCTGACGTTGGCGCGGGCGGTGGGGTATCACATCGAGCGGCGGGTGTTTTTGAACGCCAATCGCACGGTGGTGCTGTAGCGGGTGCATCGCGGGTCAAGCCCGCTCCCACAGGGACCGTGGGAGCGGGCTTGACCCGCGATGAGGCCCGAAAGACGGACAGAACATTCAGCGCGACATAACAACAATCGAGCGAGGTGAAAGCATGTCTGGCAATCGTGGTGTGGTGTACCTGGGCGCAGGCAAGGTCGAGGTGCAAACAATCCCCTATCCCAAAATGCAGGACCCACGTGGGCGCAAGATCGAACACGGCGTGATCCTGCGGGTGGTCTCCACCAATATCTGCGGCTCCGACCAGCACATGGTGCGCGGTCGTACCACCGCCCAGACCGGCCTGGTGCTGGGGCACGAAATCACCGGCGAGGTCATCGAGAAAGGCCGTGACGTCGAGAACCTGCAACTGGGCGACCTGGTCTCGGTGCCGTTCAACGTGGCCTGCGGGCGCTGCCGCTCGTGCAAGGAACAACACACCGGCGTGTGCCTGAGCGTCAACCCGGCCCGCGCCGGCGGCGCCTACGGCTATGTCGACATGGGCGACTGGACCGGCGGGCAGGCCGAGTATGTGCTGGTGCCCTACGCCGACTTCAACCTGCTCAAGCTGCCCGACCGCGACAAGGCCATGGAGAAGATCCGCGACCTGACCTGCCTCTCCGACATCCTGCCCACCGGCTACCACGGTGCGGTCACCGCAGGTGTCGGCCCCGGCAGCACGGTGTACGTGGCCGGTGCCGGCCCGGTCGGCCTGGCCGCTGCCGCCTCGGCGCGGCTGCTGGGCGCGGCGGTGGTGATCATCGGTGATGTGAACCCGGTACGTCTGGCCCATGCCAAGGCCCAGGGCTTCGAGGTCGCCGACCTGTCCCAGGACACCCCGCTGCACGAACAGATCGCCAACCTGCTGGGCGAGCCGGAGGTGGACTGCGCGGTCGATGCGGTGGGCTTCGAGGCCCGTGGCCACGGGCATGCCGGGGCCCAGCACGAGGCGCCGGCCACGGTGCTCAACTCGCTGATGGGGGTGGTGCGGGTCGCCGGCAAGATCGGCATCCCCGGCCTGTACGTGACCGAAGACCCGGGCGCGGTGGATGCCGCAGCCAAGATGGGCAGCCTGAGCATCCGTTTCGGCCTGGGCTGGGCCAAGTCCCACAGCTTCCACACCGGGCAGACCCCGGTGATGAAGTACAACCGCGCCCTGATGCAGGCCATCATGTGGGACCGCATCAACATCGCCGAGGTGGTCGGCGTGCAGGTCATCAGCCTGGATCAGGCGCCCGAGGGCTACGGCGAGTTCGATGCCGGCGTGCCGAAGAAATTCGTGATCGACCCGCACACGCTGTTCAGCGCAGCGTAAGACCAATGTCTACCCGGTTTCAGGCCCCTGAAGCCGGGCTGACAGACAAATTGTCGCAGTAGCCCGCAATTTTTTGTTACCCTTAAACGTACTAACTGGTTAACAAGCAAGCTACCTAAATGCGCCGACTATGCTCGGGATTGGGTCGGCCAACTGTTGACGGTGGTTTTTCACTACGTTTAGGACGGTAATCACATGAACGAACAGGCAGGTGCTCCGGGCACCGCAAAGTGGCTGCTGGGAGGTCTGGGCATCCTGATCGCCCTGATCGGCCTGGTGCTGGCAGGGGGCGGTGCGTACCTGAGCAGCCTCGGTGGTAGCTGGTACTTCCTTCTGATGGGCCTGGCGATGCTGGTCAGCGGTGTGCTGATCGCGCGGCGCAAGCCGTTGGGCGCCTGGCTGTACGCGGTGGCCCTGGTACTCACCGCGATCTGGGCGGTGTGGGATGCCGGCCTGGACTTCTGGCCGCTGGTCTCGCGGGTACTGACCTTTGCCGTGATCGGCCTGGTCATCGCGCTGGTGTTCCCGAGCCTGCAACGCGCCGACGGTCGTGCGGCCGGGCGTGGCGCGTTCGCGGTGGCCGGTGTGCTGGCCGTTGGCGTGGTCGCCACCCTGGGCTACATGTTCGTACCCACCCACGTGGTCACCGCCAGCAGCGAGCCTGCGGTGCAGCCGGTCAAGCCGGGCACCGAGCAGAAGGACTGGGCGCACTGGGGCAACACCACCGCCGGCAACCGCTTTGCCGCGCTGGACCAGATCAACAAGGGCAACGTCGACAAGCTGCAGGTGGCCTGGACCTTCCATACCGGTGACGTGCCGCAAAGCACCGGCGCCGGTGCCGAAGACCAGAACACGCCGCTGCAGATCGGCGACACCCTGTATTCCTGCACCGCCTACGGCAAGGTCTTCGCCCTGGACGTGGACACCGGCAAGCAGCGCTGGATGTTCGACCCCAAGGGCAGCGCGCCGAACTGGCAGCGTTGCCGTGGCCTGGGCTACTCCGAAACCCCGCTGGCCGCCGACGCCGGCCCGCAGGCCTGCGCCAAGCGCCTGTTCCTGCCCACCGGCGATGCCCGCCTGATCGCGATCAACGCCGAAAACGGCGAAGCATGTGCCGACTTTGGCGATAACGGCGTGGTCGACCTGAGCGTCGACATGGGCGAGATCAAGCCGGGCTACTACCAGCAGACCTCCACCCCGCTGGTGGCCGGCGATGTGGTGATCGTCGGTGGCCGCGTGGCCGACAACTTCTCCACCGGCGAACCGCCGGGCGTGGTGCGTGCCTATGACGTGCGTACCGGCGAGCTGGCCTGGGCCTGGGACCCGGGCAACCCGAACATCACCAAGCGTCCGCCCGAAGGCCAGACCTACACCCGTGGCACGCCCAACGTGTGGTCGGCGATGTCCTATGACGCCAAGCTGGGCCTGGTGTACCTGCCGACCGGCAACGCCACCCCGGACTTCTTCGCCGGCACCCGTACCGAACTGGACGACAAGTACAGCTCCTCGATCGTGGCGCTGGACGTGAAGAACGGCCAGGTGCGCTGGCACTTCCAGACCACCCACCACGACCTGTGGGACTTCGACCTGCCGGCCCAGCCGCTGCTGTACGACATCCCGGATGACAAGGGTGGCGTGCAACCGGCGCTGGCCCAGGTGACCAAGCAGGGCGAGATCTTCGTGATCAACCGTGAAACCGGCGTGCCGATTGCCAAGGTCGAAGAGAAGCCGGTGCCCCAGGGCAACGTGCCGGGCGAGCGTTATTCGCCGACCCAGCCGTTCTCGGTAGAGATGCCGTCGATCGGCAACCAGACCCTGAAAGAGTCGGACATGTGGGGCGCGACCCCGTTCGACCAGCTGCTGTGCCGCATCTCGTTCAAGGGCATGCGCCACGAGGGTGTGTACACCCCGCCAGGGCTGGACCCGGCGTTGCAGTTCCCCGGGTCGCTGGGTGGCATGAACTGGGGTAGCGTGTCGGTCGACCCGACCAGCAACTACATGTTCGTCAACGACATGCGTCTGGGCCTGGCCAACTACATGATCCCGCGTGCAGACATTCCCAAAGGTGCCAGCGGCATTGAGATGGGTGTGGTGCCGCAGGACGGTACGCCGTATGGCGCGATGCGCCAGCGCTTCCTGTCCGCGGCCGGTATTCCGTGCCAGAAGCCGCCGTTCGGCACTATGTCGGCCATCGACCTGAAGACCAGAAAACTGATGTGGCAGGTGCCGGTCGGTACCGTGCAGGACACCGGGCCGCTGGGTATCCGCATGCACCTGCCGATCCCGATCGGCATGCCGACCCTGGGCGCTTCGCTGTCGACCCAGTCGGGCCTGCTGTTCTTTGCCGGCACCCAGGACTTCTACCTGCGTGCGTTCGACTCGGGCAACGGCAACGAGATCTGGAAGGCGCGTCTGCCGGTGGGCAGCCAGTCGGGGCCGATGACCTACGTGTCGCCCAAGACCGGCAAGCAATACATCCTGATCAGTGCTGGCGGTGCGCGTCAGTCGCCGGATCGGGGTGATTACGTGATTGCGTACGCCTTGCCCTAGGGCGGGTTGCCATTCTGTTGCAGGAGCCAGCCTTGCTGGCGAAAGCGGCCACCGCGTACCCCTGGATATCGCGGTGCTGCTTTCGCCGGCAAGGCCGGCTCCTACAGGCGATGACGGCGGAACATTCGCCGCAGATACGGGTCGAAACCTCGCTTTCCTACGAGGTCCGCCCCATGAAACGTTTCGCACTGCTCTCCCTGCTGGCACTCGCCACCACCTCGGCCCTGGCCTTCAATCTCAACGATGCCGCCAACGCCGTGTCTGCCATGCAAGGCAACAAACAGCAGGACGCTGCCGTTCAAGCCCCGGCCCCCTCGGCCAACCTGCTCAATACCCTGGGCGACCAACTCGATATCACCCCCGAACAGGCCATTGGCGGCACCGGCGCGCTGCTGGGCCTGGCCAGGCATCAGCTCAGCAGCAGCGACTACTCGCAACTGAGCAAGGCCGTGCCCGGCCTTGACCTGCTGTCCGGCGACAATGCCCTGGGCGGCCTCAGCGGCCTGGGCGAGTTGCTCGGCAAGAGCGGCAATTCCTCGGCCCTGAGCAACGCACTGGGCAACGTCAAGGACACCGACGACCTGAACAACGCCTTCGGCGCCCTGGGCATGAACACCGGCATGATCGCCCAGTTCGCCCCGCTGATCCTGCAGTACCTGGGCCAGCAGGGCGTGGCCGGTTCGCTGCTGCAGAGCCTGGGCGGCATCTGGGGCACCCCGGCCGCCGTGCCTTCGGTGTAAGCCGGCGGTTTGCCGAGGCGGGGCGGTGTGGTATACGTCCCGCCCCGTTCAAGCAAGGAAGTGCGACCCCGATGTTCATGGATGCCCTGAAGATGTCCCTGCCGGCCGATGCCGTGCTGGGTTTTCTGTTCTACATGGCCGGCGCCGCCGTGCTGTTCGCGCTCTATGCGTTCATCTATACCCGCCTGACCCCCTACAACGAATTTGCCCTGATCCGCGAAGGCAACAGCGCTGCCGCCATCGCCCTGGGCGGTGCGCTGCTGGGTTTCGCCATCCCCGTGTCCGGGGCCATCTCCCATTCGATCTCGCTGCTCGACTTCCTGCTGTGGTCGGTGATCGCCGGCGCCGTGCAGTTGCTCGCGTTCGTGGTGGTCAGCGTGGTGGTCAAGGGCATGGACGAGCGTATCCGCCGTCAGGAAAACGCGGCCGCCATCCTGCTGGCCGCCGTGGCCATCGGCATCGGCATGCTCAATGCCGCGTGCATGACCCCAGCGGCCTGACAGCGGAGCACAGCCATGAAACGCAGCACGAGCATTCGGCTGATTGCCCTGGGCAGCCTGCCGCTGGCGCTGGCCGCCTGTGACAGTGATCGCAGCGCCACCCGCGTGGTCAGCGAGGTCAAGCGTTACCAGGACGTCGACAGCTGCGCCCTGGCCGGGGTAAGCCGTTCGGTGTGCGACAACGCCTGGAACGTCGCCCGCCAGCACCACGATGCCAACGCCCCACGCTTCACCCGCCTGGAAGACTGCCTGGCCAGCTTCGAGCAGTGCGAGCCAGGTCAGGGCGCGAGCTTTCACATGCCGCGCATGCAAGGCTTCGCCCTGACCACCGAGCGCCAGGTGTATGACGACGGGCTGAACCAGACCTCCAGCACCACCTCGTCGGCCGTGTATGGCGGCGGCGGTGGCCGCTACGACTACGTCAATGTCGAGCCGCGCTACCTGTCGGAGGCGATCTACCACGAGCGTGAAGGGCGCGAAGGGTTCAGGGCCAGCTCGCTGACCGACCAGGTCAACAGCGGCAACCAGTATGCCGGGCTGGTCGAGGACCACGCGCCGTCCAGCCGTTTCAACGGCGGGGCTGGTGCCGATGCCCATGCGTCGGTGCTGCCGGCGCGCTTCATGGCCTCGGCACGGCCCTGGACGGTGGGCAGCCACCCCGGCTTCGCGGCCCATGTACCAGGCCGTGGCGGCTTCGGTTTCGGTTCCTGAGGGCGGGCGATGAAACGTATTGCCTGCACCCCGCGCGCGGACTGGAAAGCCACCGCCGAACACTACGGCTTCAGGTTCCACACCTTCGGCGACGAGCCGTACTGGGACGAGTCGGCGTGCTACCAGTTCACCCTGCGCCAGATCGAGGACGACCTCGAAGAACCCACCCGCCAGTTGCACGAGCTGTGCATGGACCTGGTGGCGCGGGCAGTGGACAGCGAAGAGCTGCTCGACCGCCTGGCCATCCCGCGTGACTACCGCGACCTGATCCGCCGCTCATGGCGCGACGGGCACCCGCATTTCTACGGGCGCATGGACCTGAGCTACGACGGCCATGGCCCGGCCAAGCTGCTGGAAGCCAACTACGACACACCCACCTCGCTGTACGAGGCCGGCTTCTTCCAGTACCTGTGGCTTGAGCAGCAGATGCAGCGCGGCGTACTGCCGGCCGATGCCGACCAGTTCAACAGCCTTGAAGAGAAGCTCGGCCAGGTGTTCGGCGCCAACACCTTTGCCACGCCGTTCTACTTTGCCTCGGTCAGGGACTCGCTGGAGGATCGTGGCACGGTGCAGTACCTGTGCGACATTGCCACCGCCGCCGGGCTCGATACACGCCTGATCGATGTGGAAGACATCGGCCTGAACCCGGCCGGGCGTTTCATCGACCGCAGTGGGGCGCCGATCCCCAGCCTGTTCAAGCTCTACCCGTGGGAAGACATGTTCCACGACCGCTATGGCCCGGCGATTGCCGGCAGCGGCACGCTGTTCGTCGAGCCGCCCTGGAAGGCGCTGCTGTCGAACAAGGGCATGCTGGCGCTGCTGTGGGAGCAGCACGAAGGGCACCCGAACCTGCTGCCCGCATTCATCGACGCCACGCCCGAACGGCCGCTGGCGCCGGGGTGGGTGCGCAAGCCGTTCTTCTCGCGGGAGGGGGCGAATGTGGAGATTCATACCCCTGACGGGCAGCGGGTGAAGGAGGAGGGGCCGTATGGCAGTGGCCCCCACGTGATCCAGCAGTTTCATGCCTTGCCACGGTTTGCCGGCAGCCACACGGTGATCGGCAGCTGGGTGGTTGGCGATCAGCCGGCAGGCATCGGCATTCGCGAGGACAACTCGCTGATCACCAAGGACAGCAGCCGCTTCGTGCCCCACGCGATCATCGGCTAGCGGCGCAGCTCCTGGCGCAGTTGCTCGATGCGCGCGTCCTTGTCGTGCCACAGCTGGTTGACCCAGTCCTGTACGCTGCGCCGGAATTGCGGGTCGTTCTCGTAGTCGCCGCGCCACAGGGCCGGGTCCAGTGCGCGTACCTGGATGTCCACGATCACTCGCGGCACTGCACCGCTGACCAGGTCCCAGAACCCCGGCGCGGTGTCGCCGGGGTACACCAGGGTCACGTCGAGCAGGGCGTCGAGCTGTTCGCCCAGCGCGGCGAGCACGAACGCCACGCCGCCGGCCTTGGGCTTGAGCAGGTGGCGGAACGGCGAGCCCTGGGCATCGCGCTTGGCCGGGGTGAAGCGGGTGCCTTCGAGGTAGTTGACCACGGTCACCGGCTGGCGCTTGAACAGCTCGCAGGCGGCCTTGGTGATCTCCAGGTCCTGGCCCTTGAGGTGCGGGTGGCGTTCGAGAAAGGCCTTGCTGTAGCGCTTCATGAACGGGTAGTCCAGCGCCCACCAGGCCAGGCCCAGGAACGGCACCCAGATCAGTTCCTTTTTCAGGAAGAACTTGAAGAACGGAATGCGCCGGTTGAACACCTGGATCAGCGCGGGAATATCCACCCAGCTCTGGTGGTTGCTGACCATCAGGTAGGAGGTGTCCAGGCGCAGGTCGGCGGCGCCGCGCACGTCCCAGCGGGTGGGGATGCACAGGGCGAAGATCAGCTTGTCGATCTCGGCCCAGGTCTCGGCGATCCACATCACCGCCCACGAGGCGTAGTCGCGGTAGCGGCCGGGCAGTACCAGCTTGAGCAGGGCGAAGACCAGCAACGGGCCGATCAGCACCAGGGTGTTGAGCAAGAGCAGCAGGGTCACAAGACTGCCGGTAAGCAGGCGGCGCATAAGAAAACTCTGATTTTCGGTTAGGCGGTCGGCCATGATAAGCAGGGATTCGGTTCAGGCCAAATTCTGGGCAGCCCACGGCGCGGACAAATGTTTCACATTGTGTTGAATACCCTGTGGCGACGAACCTATGCTGCTGCGGCAGTCTAAACACAGACTTTTCTCAAGGAAGCTGACCCGGTGAAATCCGTACTTGCACTGCTTTCCCTGCTGGCCTTGCCGGTGATGGCCGCCGAGCCGACCCTGTATGGCCGTTATGAATACATTGGCGTGGCGGACCTCGACCAGACGTTCAAGGCCAAGATGGACACCGGCGCGCTGACCGCGTCGCTGTCGGCCAAGGACATCGAGCGCTTCAAGCGTGATGGTGAGGACTGGGTGCGGTTCCGCCTGGCGACCAAGGATGCCGACGGCAAGGTGTATGAACACAAGGTGGCGCGCATCAGCAAGATCAAGAGCCGCGCCGATGAAGACGAGGACGGCGAAGCACCCGACCCGGCCAAGCGTCCGGTGGTGGAGCTGGAGTTGTGCCTGGGCGACGTCAAGCGCACGGTGGAGGTCAACCTGACCGACCGCAGCAGCTTCAACTACCCGCTGCTGATCGGGGCCAAGGCGCTGCGCGAGTTCGGCGCGGCGGTGAACCCGGCGCGCCGGTTCACGGCGGGCAAGCCTGAATGCTGAGTTGAATCCATCGCGGCTCAAGCCCGCTCCCACAAGGGCCGTCGTTCTCCCGTGGGAGCGGGCTTGAGCCGCGACAGGGCCTTGTCAGTCGAGGGATAATCCCCTACAAGTGCACCCAAACCTGCCAGGCCTGCACCGCTCATGCCCCACATACTGATTGTCGAAGACGAAGCGGCCATCGCCGACACCCTGATCTTTGCCCTGCAAGGAGACGGTCACAGCACCGAATGGGTGACCCTGGGCAGCGCCGCGCTGGAACAGCAGCGTCAGCGCCCGGCTGACCTGATCATTCTCGATATCGGCCTGCCGGATATCAACGGCTTCGAAACCTGCCGCCAGCTGCGCCGCTTCAGCGAGGTGCCGGTGATGTTCCTCAGCGCCCGCGATGGGGAGATCGACCGCGTGGTGGGCCTGGAGATCGGTGCCGACGACTATGTGGTCAAACCCTTCAGCCCGCGTGAAGTGGCGGCGCGGGTACGCGCCATCCTCAAGCGCATGACCCCGCGCAGCGAACCCGAGGCCCCCGAAACGCCCTTCAGCATCGACTCCCAGCGCCTGCAGATCAGCTATCGCGGTCAATCGCTCAACCTCACCCGGCACGAATTTCGCCTGCTGCAATGCCTGCTCGAACAACCCGAACGGGTGTTCAGCCGCGAACAACTGCTGGATGCCACCGGCGTGCCGGCCGAGGCCGGCTACGAGCGCAACGTCGACAGCCACATCAAGAGCCTGCGCGCCAAGCTGCGCACCGTGCAGGCCGACGCCGAACCTATCCAGACCCACCGCGGCCTGGGCTACAGCTACAGCCCCGGGCACAGCTGATGCGCCTGGGCATCCGCATCTTCCTGGTGTACTTCCTGTTCGTCGGGCTGACCGGCTACTTCATCCTCAACACCGTGCGCGAACAGGTGCGCCCGGGTGTGCGCCAGTCCACCGAGGAAACCCTGGTGGACACCGCCAACCTGCTGGCCGAGATTCTGCGCGACGAGGTCAAGGCCGGCACCCTCGGCCAGGGCCGGCTGCCCGAGCTGCTCAAGGCTTACGGCAAGCGCCAGCCCAGGGCCGATATCTGGGGCCTGGCCAAGAACGAGGTCAACCACCGCATCTACGTCACCGACGCCAACGGCAAGGTGTTGCTCGACTCCAGCGGCGAAGCCCTGGGCCAGGACTATTCGCGCTGGAACGACGTGTACCTGACCCTGCGCGGCGAGTACGGCGCCCGCTCCACCCGCAGCGATCCGGACGACCCGGAGTCGTCGGTGATGCACGTGGCGGCGCCGATCATCGATGCCGGCAAGATCATCGGCGTGGTCACCGTGGCCAAGCCGAACAAGTCGTTGCAGCCGTACATCGATCGCTCCGAGCGGCGCCTGTTCAACCTGGGCCTTGGCCTGATCGTGCTGGGCCTGCTGGTGGGCGCCGGGCTGTCGTGGTGGCTGGCGCGCTCGCTACGTCGGCTGACGCGCTATGCACAGGCGGTCAGCGAGGGTGAACGCGTGGCCTTGCCGCATTACCGCGGCGGCGAGCTGGCGCAACTGGCCGGTGCGGTGGAGCGCATGCGCACGCAGCTGGAGGGCAGGGCGTATGTGGAGCGCTACGTTCACACCCTGACCCACGAGCTGAAAAGCCCGCTGGCGGCGATTCGCGGGGCCAGCGAGCTGCTGCAGGGGCCGATGAGCGACGAGCAGCGCCAACGCTTTGCCAGCAATATCGAAAGCGAGAGCGCGCGCATGCAGCAGTTGATCGAGCGGCTGCTGGACCTGGCTCAGGTCGAGCAGCGCCAGGGCCTGGAAGACCAGCAGCAGGTGCCGCTGGCGGCGCTGGTGGACGAGGTGCTGCTGGCCCAGAGCGCGCGCATCGAAAGCGCCGGCCTGCAGGTGCGCCAGCGGGTACCGGCCAGCGTGCGGCTGCTGTGCGAACCGTTTCTGCTGCGCCAGGCCATCGGCAACCTGCTGGAGAACGCTCTGGACTTCACCCCGCCAGGCGGCCTGCTGGTGGTCGATTTGGAGACACGGGGCCCACGGCTGGCGCTGAGCCTGTACAACCAGGGGGCGGCGATCCCGGACTATGCCCTGGGCCGGCTCAGCGAGCGCTTCTACTCGCTGCCGCGCCCGGGCACGGGGCGCAAGAGCACAGGCCTTGGGCTGAACTTCGTCGAGGAAGTGATGCAGCTGCATGGCGGCTCGCTGGAGGTGGCCAACGTCGAGGACGGCGTGCGGGTGCGCCTGTGGCTGCCCAACGAGCGGCTGGGCTGAGCTCCACGCACTCTCCACATAACTCCACACAAGCGCCCAACCCGCTCCATGCACGGCGGGCAGACTGGCTCCATCGAAACCGGAGCCATTGCCCATGAACCGAACCCTGAGCATCAAACTGGGCGCCATCGCCTTTCTGATCGTGTTGCTGCTGATACCCCTGCTGATGATCGGCGGCCTGATCCAGGACCGCCAGCAGCAGCGCGACAGTGTGGTCGAGGACATCGCCCAGAGCTCCAGCTACAGCCAGCAGATCAGCGGGCCGCTGCTGGTGGTGCCGTACCGCAAGATCCAGCGCACCTGGAAAACCGTGGATGGCAGCACCCAGCAGCAGACCAGCACGGTGGCCGGGCATCTGTACTTTCTGCCCGAAACCCTGGAGGTCGACGCCAAGGTCGACACCGAGCTGCGTTCGCGGGGCATCTACCAGGCGCGCCTGTTCCACGCCGACAACCGCATCAGCGGGCAATTCAAGGTGCCGGCGCAGTGGGGCATCACCGAAGACTTCGACGATTACCGCTTCGACCCGGCGTTTCTGGCCGTGGGCATCAGCGATATCCGCGGTATCGAGAAGAGCCTGGAACTGAACGTGAATGGCCAGTCGCTGGCCTTCGCCGCGGGCACGGGGCTGGGCTGGCTGGGCGGCGGTGTGCACGTGACGCTGCCCGACCTCGACGGCCGCGCCGAGACCCGCCTGGACTACGCCTTCGACCTGAGCCTGCAGGGCACCGGGCGCCTGCATGTGCTGCCGGTAGGGCGCAGCACCACGGTGAACATGGCGGCGAACTGGCCGCATCCAAGCTTCATCGGCAACTACCTGCCCATCAGCCGCGAGATCGACGCCCACGGCTTCAGCGCGCGCTGGCAGACCTCGTTCTTCTCCACCAACCTGGAGGATGCGCTGACCCAGTGTGTGGTCAACAACGCCTGCGACGACTTTCACGGGCGCAGTTTCGGCGTGAGCTTCGTCGACCCGGTGGACCAGTACCTCAAGAGCGAGCGGGCGATCAAGTATGCGCTGTTGTTCATTGCGCTGACCTTTGCCGGGTTCTTCCTGTTCGAGATTCTCAAGAACCTCAGCGTGCACCCGATCCAGTATGCGCTGGTGGGTGTGGCCCTGGCGTTCTTCTACCTGCTGTTGCTGTCGTTGTCGGAGCACCTGGGGTTCGGGTTGGCGTATGCGCTGTCGGCGGGCGGCTGCGTGCTGCTGATCGGCTTCTACCTGTGCCACGTGCTGCGCAGCCTGGCGCGCGGGCTGGGGTTTGCGGCGGGCTTGCTGGTGCTGTACGCGATGCTGTACGGGCTGCTGGGCGCCGAGGACTACGCGCTGCTGATGGGCTCGTTGCTGCTGTTCGGCCTGCTTGGGGTGTTCATGGTGCTGACACGCCGCCTGGACTGGTATCAGGTTGGGCAGGGGATCTTGAAATGAGCGGATTGAGAGAGGAACGCACGCTGGGGGCTGTGATGGTGGGGGAAATCAGGTTGATCTGGGCTGCCGAGATCAGCGTCGACTTCATCGCGGGTCAAGCCCGCTCCCACAGGTCCGGTACAAGCCTCAAGGGCAGCAGCAGATCTGTGGGGGTGAGCTTGACCCGTGATGAGGCCCGATCAGGCCACAGAAGGGGCGGTCTTTAGCATCGATTCGCGCTGACTCACCTCGGCATACCAGGCTGCCAGGTTCGGCTGGCGCTCGCGCCAGCCAAGGTCCGGCAGGCGCAGGTCGATGTAGCCCAGCGCGCAGGCCACCCCGATTGCCGCTACGTCGAACACCGAGGCCAGTTCGGCCAGGTGCTCGTCTTCCAGGTGCGCCAGCGCGCGCCGGATCTTGTCCTGCTGGGCGTCGACCCACGGCGTCCAGCGCTTGTCCTCAGGGCGCAGGAAGGTCTCGTAGCGCGCCACCACCGCCGCGTCCATGATCGCATCGGCCAGCGACGCCAGGGTCAGGCGCCGCCAGCGCGCCGGGCCCTCGCGCGGGATCAGCGGGTTGCCCACATGCTGATGGTCGAGAAACTCGACGATCACGCGGCTGTCATGCAGCACCGTGCCGTCCTCCAGGCGCAACGCCGGGATCTTGCCCGCCGGGTTGCCCAGGTTCAGCTCGGCATCGGTCTTGATCGGGCTCAGGTCGACGGGATGCAGGGCTACCCGCTCGGCCTGCCCGGTTTCGTGCAGCAGCACGCGAACCTTGCGCACGAACGGCGAGGCGGCGGCATGGAACAGGGTCATGCTCGGTGTGCTCATGGCGTGGCCTCAGTTGCCTTGCAGGCTGGGTGGCAGGCACACGCCAGTGCCGCCGATGCCGCAGTAGCCATTCGGGTTCTTGGCCAGGTACTGCTGGTGATAGGCCTCGGCGAAGTACACGGTCGGTGCCTGGGCGATCTCGGTGGTGATCTGGCCGAAACCGGCCTTGTTCAGCTCGGCCTGGTAGGCCTGCCTGCTGGCCTCGGCCAGTTCCAGCTGTTCGGGGCTGGTGCAGTAGATGGCCGAACGGTACTGGGTGCCGACGTCGTTGCCCTGGCGCATGCCCTGGGTGGGGTTGTGCAGCTCCCAGAACATGGTCAGCAGGTCCTGGTAGCTGACCTTGGCCTTGTCGAACACCACCAGCACCACTTCGGTGTGGCCGGTCAGGCCCGAGCAGACTTCTTCGTAGGTGGGGTTGGGGGTGAAACCGCCGGCGTAGCCGACCACGGTGCTGACCACACCTTCACGCTGCCAGAAGCGTCGCTCGGCACCCCAGAAGCAGCCCAGGCCAAAGATCGCGAAATCGACGTCTTCGAAGAACGGGCCCAGCAGCGGGGTGTCTTCGAACACGAAATGCTTCTCGGGCAGCGTCATCGGGGTCTCGCGACCCGGCAGCGCCTGTTCGGCGGCAGGCAGTACGTTTTTGTTCACCAGAATCTCCGAGCGCAGGACCATGGGCGGTTCCTCTTCAAGGCAGGATGTGTAGGGGGTAGACCCGTAGTGTGCCCGAGTGTTTCGCCGCTGTCAGGCGATTGGGCCACGCGGATAGCGCTTGAGTTTTTCGATCAGCTCGCTGCCGGGGATCGGCCGGTCGAACAGGTAGCCCTGGCCGACGTCGCAGCGGTGGCGGCGCAGGAACGCCAGCTGTTCGGCGGTCTCGATGCCTTCGGCCACCACCTTGAGCTTGAGGTTGTGAGCCATGGCCACCACTGCCGAGGTGATTTCCATATCGTCTTGGTTGTCCGGGATCTCGTGGATGAAGCTGCGGTCGATCTTGATGATGTCGATCGGGAATTTCTTCAGGTAGCTGAGCGAGGAGTAGCCGGTGCCGAAGTCGTCCATGGCCAGGGTCAGGCCCAGTTGCTTGAGCTCGTCGAGCTGGCGGTGGGTATCCTCGGTGGCTTCGAGCAGCAGGCCCTCGGTCAGTTCCAGTTCCAGCAGGTGTGGCGGCAGGGCTTCTTCCTTGAGGATGTTGGCGATCGAGCTGACCAGCTCCGGGTCGGAGAACTGCTTGGGCGACAGGTTGATCGCCACCTGCAGGTTGCCCATGCCCTCGGTGCTCAGCAGCTGGCTCATGCGGCAGGCCTGGCGCGCGATCCACTTGCCGATGGGGATGATCAGCCCGGTTTCCTCGGCCACGCTGATGAACTGGTCGGGGCGGATCATGCCCCGCTCCGGGTGGTTCCAGCGTAGCAGGGCCTCCAGGCCGAGCAGGCGACCGCTGCGCAGGCACAGCTTGGGCTGGTAGAACACGTCCAGTTCGTTCTGGGTCAGGGCGCGGCGCAGGTTGTTTTCCACGAACAGCTTGTAGCTGGCCTCGGCGTTGAGCGCCTCGGTGAACACCTGCACCTGGTGCTTGCCGTTGGCCTTGGCCTTGTGCAGGGCCAGGCCGGCGTTCTTCATCAGGGTCTGCGGGTCGCGCCCGTGCAGCGGCGCACACGCCAGGCCCACCGAGCCGGTCACGCTGATCAGCTGGTTGTCGACGAACATCGGCTTGTCGAGGGTGTTGAGCAACTGCTGGGCCACCTGCTGGCCGGCATCCAGGCTGCTGTCCTCCAGCAGCACGGCGAACTCGTTGCTGGCAAAGCGCGCCAGGCTGCCACCGGGGCTCAGGCTGTTGCGCAGGCGCCGGGCCAGGCTGATCAGCAGCTTGTCGCCGGTCTGGTGCCCGAGGCTGTCGTTGATACGCTTGAAGTTGTCGATGTCCACCAGCAGCAGGCAGATGGGGCTGTCGCTGTCGCGCTCGAAGCGCTCGTCGAGGCTGCGGATGAACGCCGGGCGGTTGCCCAGGCTGGTGAGGTTGTCGGTGTAGGCCAGGCGTTCGATGCGCTGCTGGGCCAGCTTGCTCTGGGTGATGTCTTCGTAGATGCCGATGTAGTGGGTCAACTCGCGGTTGTCGCCATACACCTTGGAGATCGACAGTTGGCCCCAGTAGGGCTCGAGGTTCTTGCGCCGGCTCTTGAATTCGCCCTGCCAGCTGTTGCCCATGGCCAGGCTCGACGGCGAGTCGAACAGCAGCTCGCTGAGGTTCTCCAGTGCGGTGAGCTCGGACAGGCGGTGGCCATGCACCTCTTCGGGTGTGTACTGGGTGATCTCGGTGAAGCTGGGGTTGACGTATTCCACCACGCCATCGCGGTTGACCAGCAGAAAGGCGTTGGCGCTTTGTTCCACCGCGCGCTGGAACAGGTGCAGGGCGCTGGTGGCGGTGCGCCGGTTGTGGTTGTTGATGACCTGGGCGAACTGGTCGGCCAGCTCACCGGCAAAGGCGATTTCATCCGATTGCCAGGCCCGGGTCGAGCCGCTGTGTTCCAGGCAGAGCACGCCGACCACCTGGCCGTCGATGCGGATGCTGGCATCGAGCATGGCGTGGATACCGCGCTGGCGCAGGCTCTCGGAGATTTCGCGGGTGCGTGGGTCGCGCGCCGCGTTGTGCGCATCGATGGCGCGGCTGGTGTGCAGCGCCTCGAGGTAGTCGGGAAATCGCCCGGCATCGATCGCCTCGGGCAGGCGGTACTCCTGGGTGGCGCGGTAGAACGCCGAGATCGGTTCCAGTTGCTGGCCTTCCAGGTACCAGATGCTGGCGCAGTCGATGCTGTAGATTTCGCAGGCACTGCGGGTGATCAGCTCGGCGGCTTCCTGCAGCGAGTTGTCGGCGCTGTAGCGCTGGCGCGCCAGGCGCAGGATCAGGTCTTGCTGGGCGCGTACACGCTCCAGGTGCTCGAGCTGTTCCTGCTGCGCCTGCTGGTTGAGCTGCAGGGCGATCTGCAGGCGGTTGTTGCGGGTTTCGAGTTCTGCCGCCGAAAGGTCGGGTGTGTCGTTGGGCTGGGCATCGAGCACCAGCAGATAGCCGCGCAGCAACTGGCGGTTGTGCTGCCGGTAGGCTTCGCCCAGCTCCAGCATATTGAGCGGGCCCAGGCTGGTGTGCAGGGTATAACGCACCAGGTAGTACGGACGCTGCGCCAGTTGCAGCTCGATGGTGTCGTGCAGCTTGTAGCGTGCCTCGGGCTCCATCAGGCTGGCATAGGGCGAGCCGATCAGCGCACACAGGTCGACGGCCGCCTGGCCGAACTGACGCTCGCAGCCCGGGTCGAGGAACAGCATGGCCCAGCTGGCCTCATTCAGCCGCTCGAAACGCAGCATGCCGAGCCGCGAAGGCACCGGCAACTGCGTCACTACCTCGGCCACCGTACGGCTGGCGGCATCAGGTTGGCTTTTCATGGGAAGCTCGCTTCAAGAAGGCTGTTGGCGCGGGCTGGGCGAAGTGCTGCTACGCGTTTGAGCAAGGTTGCATCATGTGCTTGAGGCTGACAAGCAATAGAGTGGCCTGGCTTGATCTGTATCGGCTGACAGGTACAAATTCTTCAGTAATGCCGAGACGGATTGCGTCTGGCGGTGCCGCTCAAGGTGGGACGTTGAGCGGCACGGCATGAATCGCAGGCAAAAAAAGCCCCGCCAGATGGCGGGGTTGAGGTACGAGCGTGGCAGCTCGAAAACAGTGTCCGTGCTCCCCGGCAGGGGAGCACGGCGTGCAGCAGTTACAGCAGCATGGTGCGGATGTCGGTCAGCAGCTCGCCCAGGCGCTTGGTGAAGCGCGCGGCAGCGGCACCGTTGATCACGCGGTGATCGTACGACAGCGACAGCGGCAGCATCAGCTTGGGCTGGAACGCCTTGCCATCCCACACCGGCTGGATGGTGGCCTTGGACACACCCAGGATCGCCACTTCCGGCGCGTTGACGATCGGCGTGAAGCCGGTGCCGCCAATGTGACCGAGGCTGGAGATGGTGAAGCAGGCGCCCTGCATGTCGTCGGCAGAAAGCTTCTTGGTGCGGGCCTTTTCAGCCAGGGCCGCCGCTTCTGCAGCCAGCTGCAGCAGGCTCTTCTGGTCGACGTTCTTGATCACGGGAACCAGCAGGCCGTCTGGCGTATCCACGGCGAAACCGACGTTGACGTACTTCTTGCGAATGATCGCCTTGCCACTAGGGGCCAGCGACGCGTTGAAGTCCGGCAGTTCCTTGAGCAGGTGCGCACAGGCCTTGAGCAGCAAGGGCAGCACGGTCAGCTTGACGCCGGCTTTCTCGGCCACGGCCTTCTGCGCAACGCGGAAGGCTTCCAGCTCGGTGATGTCGGCGCTGTCGAACTGGGTCACGTGCGGCACGTTCAGCCAGCTGCGGTGCAGGTTGGTGGCGCCAGCCTGCATCAGGCGGGTCATCGGCACTTCTTCGGTTTCACCGAAGCGGCTGAAGTCGACGGCCGGAATCGGCGGGATGCCCGCACCACCGGTCGCGCCGGCAGCCGGTGCTTCCTTGGCCTTCTGCATCATGGCCTTGACGTACACCTGCACGTCTTCCTTGAGCACGCGGCCGTGCGGGCCGCTGGCAGCCACGGCGCTCAGCTCGACGCCGAACTCGCGGGCCAGCTGACGCACGGCAGGGCCGGCGTGAACCTTGGCACCGCTTGGCGCTGGCGCAGCGGCCGGGGCCGGTGCGGCTTCGGCCTTGGCAGCCGGTGCGGCGGCAGGCGCAGCAGCCGGGGCCGCTTCAGCCTTGGCAGCCGGTGCAGCAGCGGCAGGCGCTGCTGGCGCGGCGGCGCCCTGGACCTTGAGCTTGAGGATGAAGTCGCCAGTGCCGACTTCGTCTTCGAGCTTGACGCCGATGCTTTCCACCACGCCGGCAGCCGGCGACGGGATTTCCATCGAGGCCTTGTCGGACTCCAGGGTAATCAGCGACTGGTCGGCTTCGACGCTGTCGCCGACCTTGACCAGCAGCTCGATGATCTTGGCCTTGCCCGACGAGCCGATGTCCGGCACGTGGATGTCCTGCACAGTGGCAGCCGCAGGTGCAGCGGCCGGTGCCGGGGCAGCCTCTGCAGCCGGGGCGGCAGCAGGCTTTTGTTCGGCGGCAGGCGCAGCGTCAGCCGGTGCCTCGGGCGCCGCAGCGGCGCCCTCGACTTCCAGTTCCAGCAGTTCGTCGCCTTCTTTCAGGCGGTCGCCCAGCTTGACCTTCAGGGCCTTGATCACACCGGCCTTGGGGGCCGGGATCTCCATGGAGGCCTTGTCCGACTCCAGGGTCAGCAGGCTCTGGTCGGCTTCGATACGGTCGCCGACTTTGACGAACAGCTCGATGATTTCACCTTCACCGCTGCCGATGTCAGGTACGCGAATGAGTTCGCTCACTTAAAAATACTCCTCAGCAGTCCAGTGGGTTGCGCTTGTCCGGGTCGATGCCGAACTTGGTGATGGCATCGGCCACGACCTTCGGTTCGATCTCGCCACGGTCAGCCAGGGCTTCCAGGGCAGCCAGCACCACGAAGTGACGGTCGACTTCGAAGAAGTGACGCAGCTTCTTGCGGCTGTCGCTGCGACCGAAGCCATCGGTACCCAGGACCTTGAATTCCTTGCTCGGTACCCACTGACGAATCTGCTCGGCGAACAGCTTCATGTAGTCGGTAGAGGCGATGACCGGGCCCTTGCGGCCGCCCAGGCACTCCTCGATGTAGGTCTGCTTGGGCTTCTGGCCAGGGTGCAGGCGGTTGCTGCGCTCCACGGCCAGGCCGTCGCGACGCAGTTCGTTGAAGCTGGTGACGCTCCACACGTCGGCACCGACGTTGAACTCTTCACGCAGGATCTTCGCCGCTTCACGCACTTCGCGCAGGATGGTGCCGGAGCCCATCAGCTGGACGTGGTGCGCTGCGTCCTTGGTATCTTCCTCGAGCAGGTACATGCCCTTGATGATGCCTTCCTCGACACCGGCCGGAATGGCAGGCTGCTGGTAGGACTCGTTCATCACGGTGATGTAGTAGAAGACGTCCTGTTGCTCTTCGGTCATCTTCTTCATGCCGTCCTGGATGATCACCGCCAGCTCGTAGCCGTAGGTCGGATCATAGGTGCGGCAGTTCGGGATGGTCGCGGCCAGCATGTGGCTGTGACCGTCTTCGTGCTGCAGGCCTTCACCGTTGAGGGTGGTACGCCCGGCAGTACCGCCGATCAGGAAGCCACGGGTGCGGCTGTCGCCAGCGGCCCAGGCCAGGTCGCCGATACGCTGGAAGCCGAACATCGAGTAGAAGATGTAGAACGGCAGCATCGGCTGGTTGTGGTTCGAGTACGAGGTACCGGCGGCGATGAACGACGACATGGCGCCGGCTTCGTTGATGCCTTCCTCGAGGATCTGGCCCTTCTTGTCCTCGCGGTAGAACATCACCTGGTCCTTGTCGACGGGCTCGTAGAGCTGACCGACGGACGAGTAGATGCCCAGCTGGCGGAACATGCCTTCCATACCGAAGGTACGTGCTTCGTCCGGGATGATCGGGACGATGCGCTGGCCGATTTCCTTGTCCTTGACCAGCTGCGCGAGGATGCGCACGAAGGCCATGGTGGTGGAGATCTCACGGTCGCCCGAGCCGTCCAGGATCGCCTTGAGGGTTTCCAGTGGCGGGGTCGGGATGCTGAAGCTCTTGGCCCGGCGCTGTGGCACGAAACCGCCCAGGGCAGAACGGCGCTCGCTCAGGTAACGGGCTTCGGCGCTGCCTTCTTCAGGCTTGAAGAACGGCAGGTTCTCCAGGTCTTCGTCCTTGACCGGGATGTCGAAACGATCGCGGAAGTGACGCAGGCTGTCGACGTCGACCTTCTTGGTGTTGTGCGCGGTGTTCTTGGCTTCGCCAGCACCGGTGCCGTAACCCTTGATGGTCTTGGCCAGGATGACCGTAGGCTGGTCCTTGTGGTTGACCGCCTGGTGGTAGGCTGCATAGACCTTGTACGGGTCGTGGCCACCACGGTTGAGCTTCCAGATCTCGTCGTCGGACAGGTCGGCGACCATGGCCTTGAGTTCCGGGGTGTTGAAGAAGTGCTCACGGACGAACGCGCCGTCCTTGGCCTTGTAGTTCTGGTACTCGCCGTCGATGACTTCGTCCATGCGGCGCTGCAGGATGCCGTCGACGTCCTTGGCCAGCAGTGGGTCCCAGAAACGGCCCCAGACCACCTTGTTGACGTTCCAGCCACCACCACGGAACACGCCTTCGAGTTCCTGGATGATCTTGCCGTTGCCGCGAACCGGGCCGTCGAGGCGCTGCAGGTTGCAGTTGATGACGAAGATCAGGTTGTCCAGCTTCTCGCGGCCTGCCAGGGAGATCGCGCCCAGGGATTCCGGCTCGTCGCACTCGCCGTCGCCCATGAAGCACCAGATCTTCTGCTTGCCGGCAGGGATGTAGCCGCGGCTTTCCATGTACTTCATGAAACGTGCCTGGTAGATCGCCTGGATCGGGCCCAGGCCCATCGACACGGTCGGGAACTGCCAGAAGTCAGGCATCAGCCACGGGTGCGGGTAGGACGACAGGCCTTGACCATCGACTTCCTGACGGAAGTTGTTCATCTGGTCTTCGCTGATGCGGCCTTCCATGAAGGCACGGGCGTAGACGCCCGGCGAGGCATGGCCCTGGAAGTAGATCAGGTCGCCGCCGTGCTCGTCGGTCGGGGCCTGGAAGAAGTAGTTGAAGCCGATGTCGTACAGCGTGGCGCTGGAGGCGAAGCTGGAGATGTGGCCGCCCAGGTCCGAGTCTTTCAGGTTGGTGCGCATTACCATGGCCAGCGCGTTCCAGCGGACCAACGAGCGAATGCGGCGTTCCATGAACAGGTCGCCAGGCATGCGTGCTTCGTGGGTGACAGGAATCGTGTTGCGGTATGGCGTGGTGATGGCATACGGCAGCTGGGAGCCACTACGGGTGGCCAGCTCGCCCATACGGGTCATCAGATAGTGAGCGCGGTCTTCGCCTTCTTTGTCGAGAACCGACTCCAGGGCGTCCAGCCATTCCTGGGTTTCGACGGGATCGAGGTCTTGCATGGCTTGCTCCAGGGCGGAAAGGCTTCCAGAATCGGTTGCCTGAGTTTGCGACTGGCCTTTTGGGCAGACGACATGAAATTCTTGGATTACCGGGCGTTGTACCGGCGGCGTGTAGTTTTACTACAAATCGATCCTCATTACATGCGTTGACAGTAAAAAAGCAGTAGTAAAACTACACGGATAAGGCTCGTGGCCCCTGTTCGGGTTGTGGGATAAAACGATACCGGTGGTTAAAAACTGGTCGGCATGCGGTTGTTTGCGATGATTTCTATCAAAGAATTACGTTTTTCAGCTATTTATGACCTTTGTACGACAGTCGAACCGTACGCCGAGTTCCCTTGCACAAGTGCCACCAACCCTTTCACGCCGATCAAGGATAGACCATGAGCCTGCCCCTGCTGGCCGAACTGCCCGCTGCCCTGCAACCGCTGGTCAGCCGTAATGCCACCTCTTTGCGCAACGCCGTCGCGGCCGTCGACGGGCTGAGCCTGGACGACTGGAACGAGCAGCGCTGGGCCGAGTTCGCCCGCGTGGCGGCAGCCAGCGATTTCGTGCTTGAACAGAGCGTGCGCGACCCGGCGATGCTGCTGGCCCTAGCCACCAGCGGCGAGCTCGACCGCGCCTTCGCCGCCGGCGAATTGTGTGCCCAGGTGGCCGGTGCGGCGCAGGCCGCCGGCAGCGAAGACGAACTGGCGCGCAACCTGCGCCGCCAGCGCACCCGCCAGCAGGTGCGCATCATCTGGCGCGACCTGACCCGCCAGGCCGACCTGGTGCAGACCTGCCGCGACCTGTCCGACCTGGCCGATGCCGCCATCGACCAGGCGTATCAATGGCTGTACCCGCGCCTGTGCGCGCAGTTCGGGACCCCCACCGGCAATCGCAGCGGCCTGCCCCAGCAGATGGTGGTGCTGGGCATGGGCAAGCTGGGGGCGGTGGAACTGAACCTGTCGTCGGACATCGACCTGATCTTCGCCTACCCCGAGGGCGGCGAAACCGTGGGCGTGAAGCGCCCGCTGGACAACCAGGAGTTCTTCACCCGGCTGGGCCAGCGCCTGATCAAGGCACTGGACCCGATCACCGTCGACGGCTTCGTGTTCCGCGTCGACATGCGCCTGCGCCCCTACGGCTCGTCCGGCGCGCTGGTGCTCAGCTTCAATGCACTGGAGCAGTACTACCAGGACCAGGGCCGCGACTGGGAACGCTACGCCATGATCAAGGCCCGCGTAGTGGCCGGCGACCAGCAGGCCGGCGCGCAGCTGCAGGACCTGCTGCGCCCGTTCGTGTACCGGCGCTACCTGGACTTCTCGGCGATCGAGGCGCTGCGCACCATGAAGCAGCTGATCCAGCAGGAGGTGCGGCGCAAGGGCATGGCCGAGAACATCAAGCTGGGCGCCGGTGGCATCCGCGAGGTGGAGTTCATCGCCCAGGCGTTCCAGCTGATCCACGGCGGGCGCGACCTGAGCCTGCAGCAGCGACCGTTGCTCAAGGTGCTGGCGACGCTCGAAGGCCAGGGCTACCTGCCGCCGGCGGTGGTGAGCGAGCTGCGTGAAGGGTATGAGTTCCTGCGTTATACCGAACACGCCATCCAGGCCATCGCCGACCGCCAGACCCAGATGCTGCCCGACGACGAACTGGACCGCGCACGTATCGCCTTCATGCTCGGTTTTGCCGACTGGGCGAGCTTCCACGCGCAACTGATGCACTGGCGCGGGCGCATCGACTGGCACTTCCGCCAGGTGATCGCCGACCCCGATGAAGAGGAAGGCGAAGAGGGCGAAGTGGTGGTCGGTGGCGAGTGGCTGCCCCTGTGGGAAGAAGCCCAGGACGAAGAGGCCGCCTGCCGCCAGTTGACCGACGCCGGCTTCGCCGATGCGGCCAGGGCGCTCAAGCAGCTGGCCAGCCTGCGCGCCAGCCCGCAGTTGCGCGCCATGCAGCGCCTGGGCCGCGAACGCCTCGATGCCTTTATACCGCGCCTGCTGGCGCAGGCGGTGGAGCATGCCGACCCGGACCTGGTGCTCGAACGCGTGCTGCCGCTGGTGGAGGCCGTGGCGCGGCGCTCGGCCTACCTGGTGCTGCTGACCGAAAACCCCGGTGCGTTGCGCCGCCTGCTGACCCTGTGCGCCGCCAGCCCGTGGATCGCCGAGCAGATCACGCGCTTCCCGCTGCTGCTCGATGAACTGCTCAACGAAGGCCGCCTGTTCAGCCCGCCCCAAGCACCGGAGCTGGCCGCCGAGCTGCGCGAGCGTCTCACGCGCATCCCCGAGGATGACCTTGAACAGCAGATGGAAGCGCTGCGTCACTTCAAGCTGGCCCACAGCTTGCGCGTGGCCGCCTCGGAAATCGCCGGCAACCTGCCGCTGATGAAGGTCAGCGACTACCTGACCTGGCTGGCCGAAGCCATTCTCAACCAGGTGCTGGCCCTGGCCTGGCGCCAGACCGTGGCGCGTCATGGCCAGCCAAAGCGCAGCGATGGCAGCCTGTGCGACCCCGGCTTCATCATCGTCGGCTATGGCAAGGTCGGCGGCATCGAGCTGGGCCACGGCTCGGACCTGGACCTGGTGTTCATCCACGACGGTGACCCCCAGGCCGAGACCGATGGCGCCAAGCCCATCGACAGTGCGCAGTTCTTCACCCGCCTGGGTCAGCGCATCATTCACCTGCTGACCACCCAGACCAACTCCGGCCAGCTGTATGACGTGGACATGCGCCTGCGCCCGTCCGGCGCTTCGGGTTTGCTGGTGAGTTCGCTGGGCGCCTTCGAGCGCTACCAGCGCAACGAGGCCTGGACCTGGGAACACCAGGCACTGGTGCGTGCGCGGGTGCTGGTGGGCTGCCCGCAGGTGGGGGCGGCCTTCGAGGGGGTGCGGGCGCAAGTGCTGGGACAGGCCCGCGACCTGGACAAGCTGCGGGCCGAAGTCAGCGACATGCGCGCCAAGATGCGCGACAACCTCGGCACCCGGGCGACCCAGGCCGGGCTTGGGCCCAACGCCTTCGACAGCGGGGTTGCCTTCGATATCAAGCAGGATGCCGGTGGTATCGTCGATATTGAATTTATGGTGCAATACGCGGCCCTGGCCTGGTCCCACACGCACCCGGCACTGCTGCGCTACACCGACAACATCCGCATTCTCGAAGGGCTGGAGGAGGTCGGGCTGATGCCGGCCAGCGATGCAATTTTGTTGCGTGAAGTGTACAAGGCCTTCCGCTCCGCCGCGCACCGCCAGGCCTTGCAGAAGCAGGCCGGGGTGATCGACGCCGGGCAGTTCGTCGACGAGCGCCGGCAGGTACGGCGCATCTGGGGCGAGCTGGGGTTGACCTGAACACGGGCTGAACAGCCACCAGGCGATACGGCGCAATGAAGCGGCGGCGACCACGTCCTACACTGAGTGGCGTACACTGGTCGCACCACGCCTGATTATAAAGAGGGGAGGCCAGGCTGTTGGAAAACAGGCTGTAGCCTCCCTGATCGTTTCTGGATAAAGCATGAGAATTTTGATCATTGGGCCCAGTTGGGTGGGCGACATGGTAATGGCGCAGACGCTGTTCCATGTGCTGAAGCAGCGTCACCCCGCGTGCGTGATCGATGTGCTGGCACCCGAATGGAGCCGCCCGATCCTCGAGCGCATGCCCGAAGTGCGCCAGGCCTTGAGCTTCCCGCTCGGCCACGGCGCGCTGGAACTGGCCACGCGCCGGCGCATCGGCAAGTCGCTGGCCGGTCAGTACGACCAGGCGATCCTGCTGCCCAATTCGCTCAAGTCTGCGCTGGTGCCGTTCTTTGCCGGTATCGCGCAGCGCACCGGCTGGCGTGGCGAGCTGCGCTACGGCCTGCTCAACGATGTGCGCACCCTCGACAAGGCGCGCTACCCGCTGATGATCGAGCGCTTCATGGCCCTGGGCTACCCCGCCGGTGCCGAGCTGCCCAAACCCTATCCGCGCCCCAGCCTGCAGATCGAGACCGCCAGCCGCGATGCGGCGCTGGCCAAGTTCGGCCTGAGCCTGGACCGCCCGGTGCTGGCGCTGTGCCCCGGCGCCGAGTTCGGCGAGGCCAAGCGCTGGCCCTCGGAGCATTACGCCAAGGTCGCGGAAATCAAGATTCGCGAAGGCTGGCAGGTGTGGCTGTTCGGCTCCAAAAACGACCATGCGGTAGGTGAATCGATCCGCGAGTGGCTGATCCCGGGCCTGCGTGAAGAGTCGGTGAACCTCAGCGGCGAGACCTCGCTCGCCGAGGCGATCGACCTGCTGTCGTGCAGCGATGCGGTGGTGTCCAACGATTCGGGGCTGATGCACGTGGCCGCAGCGCTCAATCGCCCGCTGGTGGCGGTGTACGGGTCGACCTCGCCGGGCTTCACCCCACCGTTGGCCGACCAGGTCGAGGTGGTGCGCCTGGGGCTGGAATGCAGCCCGTGCTTCGATCGCACCTGCCGCTTCGGCCACTACAATTGCCTGCGTCTGCTGGAACCGGAGGCGGTGGCCTCGGCGTTGCAGCGGCTCAACGGTCCGTCGCTGGTCGACGTCACGGTCGAGGTCGATTAAGTTGCGGGTACTGTTGATCAAGACCTCCTCGCTGGGGGATGTCATCCACGCGCTGCCGGCACTGACCGACGCGGCGCACGCCATTCCCGGCATCCGCTTCGACTGGGTGGTCGAGGAAGGCTTCGCCGAAATCCCCACCTGGCACCCTGCGGTCGATCACGTGATCCCGGTGGCCATCCGTCGCTGGCGCAAGAACCTCTGGCAAACCTTGAAGAACGGCGAATGGCGCCAGTTCAAGAAGCGCCTGCGCGAGCGCAAGTACGACCTGGTGATCGACGCCCAGGGCCTGGTGAAAAGCGCCTGGCTGACCCGCTACGTCAAGGCGCCGGTGGCCGGGCTGGACCGCTACTCGGCACGCGAGGGGCTGGCCAGCCGCTTCTACGACCGGCGCCTGTCGGTGGCCCGCGGGCAGCATGCGGTGGAGCGGGTGCGCCAGCTGTTCGCCCTGGCGCTGGGCTACGACCTGCCCTCGGGGCTGGGTGACTACGGCCTGGATCGCTCGCGCCTGGAAGAGATACCCACCAAGCCCTACGTGGTGTTCCTGCATGGCACCACCTGGGACACCAAGCACTGGCCCGAACTGTACTGGCGCCAGTTGGCCGAACGCCTGGGGCGTGCCGGCCTGCATATCTGCCTGCCATGGGGCAACCCGGCCGAAAAGGCCCGCGCCGAGCGCATCGCCCAAGGCCTGAAGAACGCCCAGGTGCTGCCCAGGCTGAACCTGGCCGGGGTCGCCCGGGTGCTGGCTGCCGCCAAGGCCTGCGTGGCCGTCGACACCGGCCTGGGGCACCTGGCGGCGGCACTCGATGTGCCTACCCTGTCGCTGTTCGGCCCTACCAACCCGGGCCTGACCGGGGCCTACGGCAAGGCCCAGGTGCACCTGGGCAGTGACTTCCCCTGCGCCCCGTGCCTGCAGAAGAAGTGCACCTACAAGCCGAGCGCCGACGACCGGCGCCGGTTCGATCTCAAACGCGAGTGGCCGCTGTGCTTCACTCGCCTGAACCCCGAGCGTGTGGCGAGCCAGTTGAGCGCGTTGCTGCGGGCAGAGGATGTGCGTTGATGCAACTGGCCTTTGTGCTCTACAAGTATTTCCCCTTCGGCGGCCTGCAGCGTGACTTCATGCGCATCGCCCTGGAGTGCCAGCGCCGTGGCCACCAGATCCGGGTGTATACCCTGATCTGGGAGGGCGACGTGCCCGAGGGCTTCGAAGTGCTGGTGGCGCCGGTCAAGGCGCTGTTCAACCATCGGCGCAACGAGAAGCTCACCGACTGGATGCAGGCCGACCTGGCCAGGCGCCCGGTCGACCGCCTGATCGGCTTCAACAAGATGCCGGGGCTGGACGTGTACTACGCCGCCGACGGCTGCTTCGAGGACAAGGCGCAGAACCTGCGCCACTCGCTGTACCGCCGCTGGGGCCGCTACCGCCACTTTGCCGAGTACGAGCGTGCGGTGTTCGGCAAGGACGCCAAGACCCAGATCCTGATGATCTCCGAGGTCCAGCAGCCGCTGTTCGTCAAGCACTACGACACCCCCGCCGAGCGCTTCCACCTGCTGCCTCCGGGCATCAGCCAGGACCGCCGGGCGCCGGCCAATGCCGCCGAGATCCGCGCCGAGTTTCGCCGCGAGTTCAACCTGGCGGACGACGAGCGCCTGCTGGTGCAGATCGGCTCGGGCTTCAAGACCAAGGGCGTGGACCGCAGCCTCAAGGCGCTGGCCGCCTTGCCCAACAGCCTGCGCAAGCGCACCCGGCTGATGGTCATCGGCCAGGACGACCCCAAGGTGTTCCAGCTGCAGAGCGCGACGCTGGGGCTGACCGAGCAGGTGCAGTTCCTCAAGGGCCGCAGCGATATCCCGCGCTTTCTGCTCGGGGCCGACGCACTGATCCACCCGGCCTACAACGAGAACACCGGCACCGTGCTGCTCGAAGCCGTGGTGGCCGGGTTGCCGGTGCTGGTTTCGGCAGTGTGCGGCTATGCCCATTACATCGCTGAGGCCGATGCCGGCCTGGTGCTCGACGAGCCGTTCGAGCAGGAGCAACTCAACCGCTACCTGCAACGTATGCTCGAAGACGATGCGGCGCGTGCCGATTGGGGCCGCAACGGCCTGGCATTCGCCGACACCGCCGACCTGTACAGCATGCCGCAGCATGCGGCCGACGTGATCCTGGCGCAGGAGCGCGCATGAAACTGATACTGGCTGAACCCTTCAAGCGCCTGTGGGCCGGGCGCGATGCCTTCGACGCCGTCGAGGCCCTGCAAGGCGAGGTGTACCGCGAGCTGGAAGGCCGGCGCACGCTGCGCACCGAGGTCGAGGGCAACGGTTATTTCGTCAAGATCCACCGCGGCATCGGCTGGGGCGAGATCTTCAAGAACCTGTTCACCGCCAAGCTGCCGGTGCTCGGTGCCGGACAGGAATGGCAGGCCATCCAGCGCCTGCACGAAGTCGGCGTGCCGACCATGACCGCGGTGGCCTACGGCGAACGCGGCAGCAACCCGGCGACCCAGCATTCGTTCATCGTCACCGAGGAGCTGGCGCCCACCGTCAGCCTCGAGGACTTCAGCCTCGACTGGGTCAGGACGCCGCCGGCGCCGCGTCTCAAGCGTGCGCTGATCGCCGAGGTGGCGCGCATGACCGGCATGATGCACCGCGCCGGGGTCAACCACCGCGACTGCTACATCTGCCACTTTCTGCTGCACACCGACCGCCCGGTAACCCCGGACGACTTCAGGCTGTCGGTGATCGACCTGCACCGGGCCCAGACCCGCGCCAGCATTTCCCGACGCTGGCGCGACAAGGACCTGGCCGCGCTGTACTTCTCGGCGCTGGACATCGGCCTGACCCGACGCGACAAGCTGCGCTTTCTGCGCGGCTACTTCCAGCAGCCGCTGCGCCAGATCCTGGCCGAGCACGCCACCTTGCTGCGCTGGCTGGAGGGCAAGGCAAACAAGCTCTACGAGCGTAAACAACGGTATGGGGACGCGCTCTGATGGCGGGTTGGACACTGGAGCCGGCCTACGCGGCCCTGGCACAGGATTTCGGCAGCATCGACGCGGTGTTCGCGCTCAAGGGCGAACGCCTCACCCACGACCCGCTCAGCGAAGTGATTCGCGTCGAGCGCGGCGGGGTGAACTACTACGTCAAGCGCTACACCGGCGCCGGCAAGGGCCTGCGCCGCTACCTGGGGCGCCCGCGGATCAAGGCCGAGTGGCAGAACCTCAAGCAGTTCGCCAAGTGGGACATCCCCACCGCCGAGGTGGTGGCCTGCGGCCTGGAACGGCGAGGCTTCGCCTTCCACCGGGGCGCCATGATCACCCGCGAGCTGCCGCGCACCGAGGACCTCTCGGCGCTGGCCAAGCGCAACGACCCGCGTCTGGCAGATGCCGGCTGGGTCGACCATGTCAGCCGACAGCTGGCCCGCCACACGCGGGTGATGCACGATCATCACTTCACCCACAACGACCTCAAGTGGCGCAACCTGCTGGTCGATGACAAGGGCATGCTGTTCTTCATCGACTGCCCGACCGGTGCGTTCTGGGTCGGCTTCATGCTGCGCTATCGCATCACCAAGGACCTGGCCTGCCTGGACAAGGTGGCCAAGTATCACCTGTCGGCCACCCAGCGCCTGCGGTTCTACCTGCAATATCGCCGTCGCGATCGCCTGAACGCGTCGGACAAGCGCCGCGTGCGGCACGTCGTGACGTTTTTCGAGGGGCGCGAATGAGTGATTTCCTGGCCAGTGCCGAAGCTGCACTGCTTGAACGCCACGGCCTGAACAGCTTCGAGGCACTGTGGGCGCTGCAGCTGGACGCCGTGGACGAGCCCAACACCGGGCGCGGCGGCTGGAGCCGCGTGTACCGCCTGGAGCTGGAGGGCAAGGGGTTCTACCTCAAGCGCCAGAGCGACTACCTCACGCGCACCCTGCACAGCCCCTTCGGCGAGCCGACTTTCGCCCGCGAGTTTCGCAACATCAAGCGCTACCAGAAGCTGCAGATCCCGGCCTTGCAGGCGGTGTTCTACGCCGAGCGCAGGGTCGACGGCGAGCGCCGCGCGATCCTGATGACCCGTGCGCTGGATGACTGGAGCGATCTTGACCACCTGCTCGGGCAGTGGCCGCAACTGGCCCTGGAGCAACGCCAGGGCATCCTGCGCGCCTGTGGCGAACTGGCCCGCACGGTGCACGCGGCGGGGCAGGTGCATGGCTGCTTCTACCCCAAGCACATCTTTTTGCGCGAGCGCAGCGAAGGCTGGCAGGCGCAGTTGATCGATCTGGAGAAAACCCGGCCGCTGCTGCTGGGCCAGCGTGATCGCCTCAAGGACCTGGAGCCGCTGCTGCGTCGTGCCGGCGCATGGAGCGAGAGCGATGTACGGCTGATGCTGGCCGCCTACCTGGAGCAACCGGCCGACAGTACGCTGGTGGATACCTGGCTGCAGCGCCTGCTGCATCGCCGTCGTGAAAAAGAGGCCCGCTGATGCGTTTGTCTGAACTCAAGGACGCCGGGCGCAGCCCGCAACTGCCATTGAGCATTGCCCTGGCCGACGCCGCCGGGCCGGCCGAGCTGCAACTGCTCAGCCTGCTGCGGGTGCTGCCGGGGCAGCGGTATGTCGGTGCCGGGATCTGGCGTGGCAAGCCGGTGCTGGCCAAGCTGCTGGTGGGCAGCAGCGCCGCCCGCCACTTCCAGCGCGAACTGGACGGTGCGCGCCTGCTGGCCAGCCAGGGGCTGACCACGCCGTTGCTGCTGGCCGACGGCCTGCGTGAAGGCGAGGGCGGCTGGCTGCTGTTCGAATTTCTTGAGCACGCCCACAGCCTGGCGGATGCCTGGGCGGCGGTCGAGGGCCTGCCGGTGCTTGCCGATGCCCAGCAGGAAGTGCTGGGCGAAGCCCTGCGCGCCGTGGCGCAGATGCATGCCAAGGGCCTGTGGCAGGCCGACCTGCACCTGGACAACCTGCTGCGCCATGGCGGGGAGCTGTACCTGATCGATGGCGCGGGGGTGAAGGCCGAAACCCCGGGCCAGCCGCTGTCGCGTCAGCAGGTGCTGCAGAACCTGGGGGTATTCTTTGCGCAGTTGCCCAAGCGCCTGGAGCCCTTCGTCGAGGAACTGCTGGTGCACTACGTGCTGGTCAACGGCGAGCATGCGCTGCCGCTGGAAGCCTTGCAGAAGCAGATCGACAAGGTGCGCAGCTGGCGTCTGAAGGACTACCTAGACAAGGCCGGTCGCGAGTGCACGCTGTTCAGCGTGCAGCGCGGGGCCTCGGGCCTGCGCGCGATCCGTCGATCGGAGGTGGCGGCCATGCTGCCGGTGCTGGAGCAGGCCGACGCGCTAATCGACCAGGGCCACCTGTACAAGACTGGCGGCGCGGCGAGCGTGGCACGGGTCGAGGCGGGCGGTCGCAGCCTGGTGCTCAAGCGCTACAACATCAAGAACACCGCCCACTGGTTCAAGCGCTTCTGGCGCCCCAGCCGGGCCTGGCATTCGTGGATCGAAGGGCATCGCCTGGAGTTCCTCGGCATCGCCACGCCCAGGCCGCTGGCGGTGCTGGAGCAGCGTGTGCTGGGGCTGCGCAGCCGTGCGTACCTGGTGACCGAGTATGCCGACGGGCCGGACCTGATCGAGAGCTTTGCGCCCTACGTCGACAGCGCCGAGGTGCCAGAGGAGCAGCTGCAAGCGCTGCAGACCCTGTTGCAGCAGCTGATGGGCGAACGCATCAGCCACGGCGACCTGAAGGGTCACAACCTGTTCTGGCAGGACGGTCAATGGTCGCTGATCGACCTTGATGCGATGTGCCAGCACGCCACCCAACTCAGTTTCGCCAAGGCCTTCGCCCGTGACCGGGCGCGGTTGTTGCGCAACTGGCCGGCGGACAGTGCGTTGCACCAGCGCCTCGATCAGCTGTTGCCGCGCATTACCGAGTAATCGCCCGGCAGCGCCATCCAGTCGCTGCTGAGGCCCGTCTGTCGCACCCGTACCTGCCAGGCCGAGGCTTCCCGGCGCACGGTGGCCCATGCCGGCACGGCGGCCTGTCGTGATGGCGGGATCAGCAGGTGATAGTGGGCCTGCACCAGGTGGCCACGCAGCAGCAGTTGCCCGGCTTGGGTGTGAAGGTACAACTGACCCTCGTCTTCGAACAGCCCTGCCAGGCCCTGCACGGCAGTGCCATGCAGGGCCGTGGTGCTGCGGCAGTCGTCGAACAGCTGGTGCAGGTCGGGCAGGCCGTCGTGCCAGAACACCGGCGAATCTATACACCAGTCCCCGTTCTCCAGGCGTTTGAGTGGCAACTGCAGGTAAGCATTGGGCTGGTCCGGGTCGATCACTCGCCAGCGCCTGCCGTCGAAAGTGACCTGGTAGAAAAGTCCCTCCTTGTCTCCCACGTAGTACTGCGGCACGCCGGGATAGGGAGACGATTTTTCGTAGATCCCTTCTTCGTGGATGTCATCGATGCGGTAGCGCAGTTTAGCGCTGTCGACCTTGACCGAAAGACGCTTGGGCAGTGGCAGCGGGGGCCTATGCGGGAGGTTGCGCAACAGGCGGCGTACGCGGGTAGAGCCGCCCATGCTGCTGGTGAGTGCATCGCCGAACTGGCCCAGCGCCTGGTACGTGTGCCGCCATACACCCTCGCGGTCTTCCTGTGCCAGGGCTTGAGCCCCTTCCCAGATGGCGAGTGCCATACGACCGAACGCCAGTGGGGTCAGGACGCGGTTGGGCAGGACCAGGCAGATCAGATCCACCAGTAGCCAGGCGCCTTCGATGGCCAGCTCTGCATCGACCTGACCGGTGGTGCGGCTGCCTGCGTCGGCCTCGGCCAGCAGGGCCTGTACTTCGGCGTTGTACATTGCCTTGAACAGGTGGCCCTCGATGGGCGGGCGCTGCACGTGCGGGCCGAGCCGGCCCTTGAGCAGCATTTTGCCCACACTGTCCGCCAGGGCGTGGGGCAGCCGCTTGAGCACATAGCTGCGCAATTCCGGGGTGTCCCTCAAGCTGCGCAGCAGTTCGCGGGTATTGCGGTATTCGCGCCAGGGGCGTCGGTCTGGCACATCCGGCGCGTATAACACAAACGACGGCACGCTCTGATCCTCGACACCTATCAGCAATACACCCTCGACCGTGCTGCCCTTTACAAGCAGTTGGCGTACTTGCAGGCGGTGGCCTTCCACGCTGGGGCGCAGGCTGCTGTCGGCATGCTGCAAAACGGTATTGGCCCACTGGTAGCCGCGCTCGCGACGGTCGGGTGCGAAATGCCCGGCATAGCGCGCCTTGATCACTTCGGCGCGCATGCGGGCGTGGCTGATACGTATGTAGGCGGCCTGTCGCCAACGACCGTCGGCTGAATCGAGCAACTGGCTGCGCAGGAAGTCGGCATAGCTGCTGCCCACATTCAGGCTGCGCACCAGCTGTTTCAGGTACCCAGCGTCCACGCCCGGCACGGGCTTGCCGCCGGTGTCATGCACCCGGGCCGTCAGCCAGTAGTCCACATCCAGCCAGGCGACATTGAGCAGGGCCAGTTCCTGCAGGCTGTAGGTAGTGCTTACCAGCTCGATGGTGTCGCCCACCTGAGGCCGGCTAGCTGCCGGGATATAGCTGCTGGGCAGCAGTGGGTTGAGCAGCGGGCCGATCTGGCGTGCCTGGGTGACACTGATGCGCAGGCGTGTCGGGTCCAGGTCCAGGCCCAGGTCATGGTGCAGGCGCTGCCTGATCTGCCTATCGGCCCAGGCCAGCAGGCTGTTGTGCTGGCGGAACTGCTCGAGGGTGGGAATTCCCGGTGCGCCAGCCTGTTCGAAGGCGATGGCCAGTTCTTGCAGACTCTGCGTGATCTCGCTGAGGCCTTGCTGGGAGGTGTTGCCGATCCAGGCGGGCAGGTTCTTTTCCAGCAGCAGGGCGTAGCGAGTGGCCAACGCGCCCTGACCCAGGATGTGCTGTTCAACGTTCAGTGCCTGCGCCCGCAGGGCTTGATGTGGCGGGTCTGCACGCCAGACGTTCGCCAGGCGTGCACGTTGCGCGTCGTACAGGCGTTCGATCTGGTGCTCCACGGCGTCGTCGGCAAACCAGTCATAGCGCAGGCGTTCGGCCTGCGTGGCCTGTTGCGGATCATCAGGGCGCGTGAGCAGACGCAGCAGTGGCAGCGCCTGCAACGGGTCGTCCAGCCGTTCGCTCAGTTCTACATGCAGGTCGGCCAGGCTGTCGAAGGCTTCGATGCCGTGGGCCAGGCTGCACAGCAGCACGCGCCCGACCTGCTCGTGGGCCTCGATGACGCGACCTTGCGGGCCGTTTTGCGTCAGTACCAGTACACCGGCCAGGTGTGCCCGCCAATTGGGTCGGCTGGTGCTGAGCAACGGACGGTAGACCTGTGGGCGTGTATCCAGCGGCAGGTGCAGGCGTTGCCAGCTGTACGGCAGATCCAGCAGGTTTTGCAGCAGCGAGACGTGCGTCGGCGTGAGGGTTTCGTCGGTCTGGCGCAGTATCAGTTCTGCCCGCAACTGCTCGCGATGCAACTGCACCAGACGCTGTTGCCGGGTGGCCCCGGCGGTATCGGTCTGGGCCCACCAGGCGGCGAGGTCGCCGTGCAGCTGCGTGCGGTTCGGGCTGTCGGGAAGGCCCTGGAGCAGGGCCTTGATCTGCAGATTCAGGGATTCGAGGCGTTCTAGCGGTTTCATGGCACGGCTCCTGAAAGAGGAGCGGGCCATGCTAGGAGGTACACAGTGCCGGTGTGCGGTAGTCTTTTAGAGTGGCATTGCCCATTTGCCGGCTTGCCAGCGAGGCTATTTCGAGGCCGGCCACAAGCCCCACAGGCTGTAACCCGCCGGCAGCGCCAGCCCCACCCACGCCAGCACATCCCACGGGCCATCCCCCAGCAGCGCCGCGAACAGCCCCACTGCGCCCAGCAGGGCAATCAGGCCCGGCATGCCGAACACCTTCCAGAACCTCGATTCACGCTTCATCACGTCGCCTGCGTACACACCACAAATACACGCCGCTGCCGAGCACGATGATCGTCAGCACATCCAGCAGCGCCCATAGAATCTGCATCGGCCGGCCGCCGTAGTCGCCAAAGTGCAGCGGCTGCGACAGGCCCATCGCGTCCATGTACCACGGCCGCTCGCCAATCGCCGTCACCTGCAGGGTGCTGGCATCGATCAGTACCGGGGTCAGCAGGTGAGCGGTCAGGTGGGTGCTGCCCTTCATGAACACCGCATAGTGGTGCTCGCTGGAAAAGCGCGTGCCGGGGAAGGCGATGAAGTCCGGCTGCATGCCCGGCGCCGCCTCGGCGGCAATGTCCAGCAGACGGCTGGCCGGGGCCAGTGCGGTCAGCGGCGGTGCATCGCGGTACGGTGCGATCATCGCGCTGAGGCTGTCGTTGCGCCAGGCGGCGATGACCAGGTCGGACAGCGCGCTGATCACCCCGGTCACGCCCACCACCAGCGCCCAGGTCAGGGTCACGATGCCGATCAGGTTGTGCAGGTCGAGCCAGCGCAGGCGCCGCGATTTGTCGTGGCGTACCGTGGCGAACTTCAGCCTGCGCATGAATGGCGCGTACAGCACCACCCCGGAGATGATCGCCACCACGAACAGCAGGCCCATGAAGGCCAGCAGCAGCTTGCCCGGCAAGCCGGCGAACATGTCCACATGCAGGCGCAGCATGGTCAGCATGAAGCCGCCGTTGGCCGAGGGCATCTCCACCACCTCGCCAGTACGCCCGTCGAGCATGAAGGTGTGCGACGAGTTGGGCTCGGTACCGGCGGTGGCGGCCATGATTGCGATCACGCCGTTGCTGTCGTCCTCGTCCCAGCCGAAGTACTGCATCACCTCCCCCGGGCGATGGGCCTGGGCCTTGAGCACCAGGGCCTGCAGGTCGAGTCTGGGTGTGTCGGCCGGCATTACCTTGAGCTCGGGCGCATCGCCCAGCAGGTGGTCGATCTCGTGGTGGAAGATCAGCGGCAGCCCGGTCAGCGCCAGCAACAGCAGAAACAGCGTGCACACCAGGCTGCTCCAGGTATGCACCCACGACCAGCGACGTATGGTTTGGCTCTTCATCGTTGGCCCTAGAACGTGTAGTTCACGCTGGCGACCACGTTGCGCTGGTCGCCGTAGTAGCACCAGAACCCGTCGCAGTTGGCCAGGTAGTCCTTGTTGAACAGGTTCTTGGCTTCCACCGCCACGCTCAGCCCCTTCATGCTGCTGTCCAGGCGACCCAGGTCGTAGTGCACGGCAGCGTCGTACACGGTGTAGGAGCCTACATGCGCCACCTCGGTGTTGGCGGTGTTGCCGTAGGTATCGCCGACATAGCGAACCCCGGCGCCCATGCCGAAGCCGTCCAGCGGGCCGGCGTGCCAGGTGTAGTCGGCCCACAGGGTGGCCTGGTTGCGCGGGATCAGCGCCATGCGGTTGCCGACTTCGCCAGGCACGCCCTTGCGGATCTCGGTATCGGTGTAGGTGTAGGAGCCGACCAGTTTGAGGTTGTCGGTGATGGCGCTGGTGGCTTCCAGCTCGATGCCGCGCACCTGCAATTCACCGACACTGCGAGAGATGCTGCCTTCGGTGACCTTCACGTTGCTCTGGCGCAGGTCGTAGGCGGCTGCGGTCAGCAGGGTGTTGCTGCCCACCGGCTGGAACTTGACGCCCACTTCGTACTGGCGGCCTTCGGTGGGCTTGAACGACTGTGCTGCATCCACGTTGGCGCCGGTGGTCGGCTGGAACGACTCGGTGTAGGACAGGTACGGGGTGAGGCCGTTGTCGAACACGTAGCTCAGGCCCACGTTGCCGGTGAAGGCCTTGTCGCGCTGGGTGCTGGTGGCGTCGCCCTTGTTGTGGAAGGTGGTGCCGGTGTGAATCCAGTCCTCACGCCCGCCCAGGGTCAGGCGCCAGTTGTCCAGGGCGATCTGGTCCTGCACGTAGACGCCGGTCTGGCGGGTTTTCTGGCCGTAGTCCTGCAGCGCGAAATAGTTCACGTTGGACATGTCGGCGCCATACACCGGCCGGATCACGCTGATTGGCGGCACGTTGATACCGCTGATGTTGCCGTTGGCGTCGTAGTTGTACGAGCCGCCATACAGCCACTGGTAGTTGGTGTTGGAGCGCTGATGGTCCAGGCCCAGCAGCAGGGTGTGCTCCAGCGCGCCGGTGCTGAAGTTGGCCTGCAGGTTGTTGTCGACGGCGAACTGGCTGATGTCTTCGTTGACGATCCCGGCCTCGCGGTTGACCGTGCCGTCGGGTTCTACGGTATTGAAGGTGGCCACGTTGACCGCGCGGAACGACAGGTCGCTCTTGGTGTAGCGCAGGTTCTGGCGCAGCTGCCATACGTCGTCGAGGCGGTGCTCGAAGGCGTAGCCCAGGGCGTAGTAGGTGCGGTCGTAGAAGTCCCAGCCCGGCTCACCGAGGTTCTTGTGATGGGAAATCTTCGCCCCGGCAGGCGAGGCCAGCCGGGTGCCCTGCAAGGGCAGGAACTGCCCGGTGATGCCGGTATCGTCGCGGGTGAACTGCGAGATGAAGGTCAGGCTGGTGTCGTCGTCGACGTTCCAGGTCAGGCTGGGGGCGAGGTTGTAGCGCTTGTCGGGAATATGGTCGACCGGTGCGTTGCTGTCGCGTACCACGCCGCTGACGCGGTACAGAAACTGGCCGGCGTCGTCGATCTTGCCGGTGCTGTCGAAGTTGATCTGCCGGTGTTCGTTGCTGCCGACCTGGGCTTCGATCTGGTGCGCGCTTTCGGCCTGCGGGCGTCGGCTGAGCATGTCGAGCATGCCGCCGGGCGGGGTCTGGCCATACACCGAAGAGGCCGGGCCGCGCAGTACGGTGATGCGTTCCAGGTTCCAGGGTTCGACCTTGGGGTTGGCGAACGAACCCTTGGGCAGCGGCAGGCCGTCGAGAAACTGGGTGGGGTCGAAGCCGCGCACGCGCAGCCAGTCGGCGCGCGAGTCCGAGCCATAGCCGCTGCTTTGCACGCCCGCGGTGTAACGCAGCGCGTCGTTGAGGTTGAGCACCTGGCGCTGGTCGAGCTGTTCGCGGGTGATCACCGACATCGAGCGTGGCGCCTCGACGATCGGAGTGTCGGTCTTGGTGCCGGCGGCGGTGCGGGTGGCGACGTAGCCGGTGGCCGGGCCCCAGGCGCTCTCGTAGTCGCCGGCGGCGTTGATGCTGGTTTCCGGCAGGGCCAGGCTGCCTTCGGGGGCGGCGATCAGGCTGTAGGTGCCGGCGCTGCTCTGCTGCAGTTGCAGGCCGGTGCCGCGCAGGGCGGCCTGCAGGGCGCCGAGGCCGTCGTACTGGCCGCTGACCGGCGCCGAGGTGCGTCCGCTGGCCAGGCTCGGGTCCAGGGTCAGGGCAATGCCGGCCTGGCTGGCGATCAGGTTGAGGGTGGTCGACAACGGCCCGGCGGGCAGGCTGTAGCTGCGCGCGGCGCTCGATTCGGCGGCGATGGCGGCGGTGCTGGTCAGGGCCAGGGTCAGCAGGCAATGACGCAACAGCTTTTCAAGGGGACGGGACATGCAGCGGTTCCTCGGCGCAATAGTGCTAACTAGCTTCCATGCCGAGTGAAAAGGGAAAAGTGTCAGGGGGTGGGTAAAAAATAATGTTGAGGCCTTCGCCGGCAACGCCCGCTCCTGCAGGAGGGCGTTGCAGGCGAAGGCGTTTTACGGGGTCTCGCCCTTGGCCACGATCGTCACCCACCATGGCGTGCGCTTTTGCACCTGCACCGGCAAGGTCGGCAGCAGCGACTGCAGCGCAAGGTCGGTATCGTGCAGCGGGAAGCTGCCGGTAATGCGCAACCCGGCCACCTCCGGCGACACCCCCAGGTAGCCGCTGCGGTAACGCCCCAGCTCCTGCACCAGCGCATCCAGGCGCACGTTGTCGACCACCAGCATGCCGTGGGTCCAGGCGTCGGCGCCCAGGGCCAGCGGATCGATGCTGCCCAGCTGGTCGTGACTCATCATCACCTGCTGGCCTTCGCGCACGATCTGCTCGTCGCCGCTGTCCTGCGGCTTGGCTGCCACCGCCGACTGCAACACGCTCAGGCGCGTGCCCTGGTCTTCCAGGCGCACCAGGAAGCGTGTGCCCAGTGCACGCAGGCGCCCGTCGGCCGTGGCGACGATGAACGGACGGTCATCCTTGTGCCCGGTCTCGATGGAAATCTCGCCTTCGCGCAGCACGATCAGGCGCTGCTGGCCATCGAAGCGAACATCCACCGCCGAATGGGTGTTGAGGCTGAGCAGGGTGCCGTCCTCCAGGCGCAGGCTGCGCTGCTCGCCGGTGGCCGTGCGCTGGTCGGCCAGCCAGTAGTCCAGGCTCTGGTGGGTACTCAGCCAGCCGAGCAGGCCGCCCACCAGCAGGATGCTGGCCAGCCCGCTGCCCAGCTTGCGCACGCGCTGGCGCAGGCCGGCCCGGGTTTCGCCCAGGGCCTTGCGCGCCGGGCCGGCCGCTGCGGCGAAGCGCTGGTTGAGCATGCCCAGCTGCATGCAGGCCCGCGCATGTTCTTCGTCTGCCGCGTGCCAGCGCTCGAAATCGGCACGCTCCTCGGCGCTGCCCGCATCCAGGCACAGCTGCCAGGCGATGGCGGCATCAAGCACCTTGGCCGATACCGGCCTGCTACTGAAGCCGTTCATGTCGGCTCGCCGTACAGCGCCACATAGCACTGGCGCATGCCCTGGGCCAGGTACTGGCGCACCCGCGACACCGACACGCCCAGGCGCTCGGCGATCTCGGCATGGCCCATGCCGTCGAGGCGGTTGTACAGGAACGCGGCGCGCGCCTTGCTCGACAGCTTGCCCAGCAGGCGGTCGATGGCCTTGAGGTCTTCGAGGATCAGGTGCTGTTCTTCCGGTGACGGCTGCTCGGCTTCGGGGATCAGCATCAGTTCGGCGAGGTACGCCTGCTCCAGTGCCGCCCGGCGAAAGTGGTCGAACAGCAGGCCGCGCGCCACCGCGGCCAGGAACGCCCGCGGCTCGCGTGGTGCGGGCAGCTGCTCGCGCCCGAGCAGGCGCACGAAGGTGTCCTGGCTCAGGTCTTCGGCGCGCTCGGCACAGGCGACGTTGCGCCGCAGCCAGCCCAGCAGCCAGCCGCGATGGTCACGGTACAGCGCACCAACCAGCTCACCGTGTGGGCTTTGCACTGACGACAAGGTGTTCCCCGGAATAGATGCGTTAACTAACGAGAATTATTCGCGATTGTGTCAGAGCCGCTGGCACTGTGCAATTAACGCTCATCGGATGACGTATCCGGGGCTGGTCAGAAGCCGTGGCTGTGTTGCCGTCGCCGGCGCCAGCCTAGCAGGCGATGCTCCAGCAGCAGCGGGCTGTCGATGTGCTGGCGTCGCGCCTGGCTGAACAGGATCAGTGCCAGTTCGGCAGTGACCTGTGCATCGGCGCTGGCGTGGTGGCGTTCACCGGCCTGCAGGCCGAAGTGTGCGGTCCAGTCGTCGAGCCCGGCGTCGCGCAACACCACGTCGGGGTTGAGCAGCGGGGCCAGCTCGGCCACGTCGATGAACGGGTGCTGCAGGCGGTAGCCCAGGCTGTCCTTCAGGGCGCGGCTGAGCATGCGCTGGTCGAAGCCGGCGTGAAACGCCAGCAGCGGGCTGTCGCCGATGAACGCCATGAGGTCGAGCAGTGCATCGGCCGGCACGCAGCCGGCGGCAATCGCACTGGGCCCCAGGCCATGGATCAGCACGCTGGGGCCCGGCTTGTGGTCATGCCGGTGCAGGGTGCGCTCGAACTGCTGGCTGAAGTCGATGGCGCCGTCCTCGATCACCACCGCGCCAATCGACAGCACCTGGTCGCGGTTCAGGTTCAGGCCGGTGGTTTCCAGGTCCAGCACCACCCAGCGCTGGGCGCGCAGGGTGTGGTCCTGCAGCGGGGCGGGGCCGGGCAGTTGGGCCAGACGCTGCTGCTGGGCGGCGTCCAGTGCGGGTTGGCTGGGGCGCAGCCAGGCGAACAGGCTCATGACAGGTCGCTCATAGTTGGTAGCGCAGGGCCAGGCTGCTTTGCAGACGCTGGGCCTGGCGCAGCGATTCGCGCAGGATGCGCCGGTCCAGGTCGTTGAGGCTGTCGGGGTCGACGCGGTTGGAGTAGGGCAGGTTCTGGCGGGTCTGCAACTGGTGCTGCTGCATGCGGGTCTGCTGGATGAAGTGGTAGGCCTCTTCATAGGCGCCGCCATCGAGCGGGTCGATCACTTCCTTGCCTACCAGCTGGCGCAGGCGCTCCAGGGTGTTGTTGGCGTGCACGCCATTGGCCAGCGCCAGCAGGCGCGCGCCGTCGACGAAGGGCGTGAGGCCCTGCACCTTGAGGTCGAGGGTGGCGGCCTTGTCGTTGCCGCTGCGGGTCAGCACGAACTCGCGAAAGCGCCCCACGGGCGGGCGCTGGCGCAGTGCGTTGGCGGCCATCATGCGCTGGAACAGGCGGTTGTCGGCGACCTGGTCGAGGATGCCCTGGCGCAGTTGTTCGCACGCCTGTTCGTCGCCCCACACCACGCGCAGGTCGAAATAGATGCTCGAGGCCAGCAGGTTCTCGGGGGTGGCTTCGCGGATGAACGCGGCAAAGCGCCGTGCCCACTCGGCCCTCGACAGACACAGCTCGGGGTTGCCGGCCATGATGTTGCCCTTGCACAGGGTGAAGCCGCACTGCGCCAGGCCCTGGTTGATGTGATGCGCCAGCGGCAGCAGGCGGGCGCGAATTTCGGCAGCCTGGGCCGCGTCGCGTGCCTCGAACAGGATGCCGTTGTCCTGGTCGGTGTGCAGGGTCTGTTCGCGGCGGCCTTCGCTGCCGAAGCACAGCCAGCTGAACGGCACGCCGGGGTCGCCCTTGTCCTGGATCGCCAGTTCGATCACCCGGCACACGGTGTGGTCGTTGAGCAGGGTGATGATGTGGGTGATCTGGGTGGACGAGGCGCCATGGGCGAGCATGCGCTCGACCAGCTGGCCGATCTCGCCGCGCAGCGACACCAGGTTCTCGACCCGCGCGGCGTGACGGATGGTGCGCGCCAGGTGTACCAGGTCGACCCGCTGCAGCGAGAACAGGTCGCGCTCGGAGACCACCCCGCACAGGCGTTGGTCCTGCACCAGGCACACGTGGGCGATATGGCGCTCGGTCATCGCGATGGCGGCGTCGAAGGCGCTGGCCTGGGGGCTGAGGTAGAAAGGCGCGGCGGTCATGTGCGCGGCGATCGACGCGGCGAAGTCGGCACTGGCATCGGCCACCACCTGGCGCAGGTCGCGCAGGGTGAAGATGCCGACCGGTGCGCGCTGCTCGTCGACGATCACGATGCTGCCCACCTGCTGCTCGTGCATCAGGCGTACGGCCTCGCGTACGGGCGTATCTGGGGCGCAGGTGACCGGATGACGCATGGCCAGCTCACCCAGGCGGGTGTTGAGCGAATACTGGTTGCCGAGGGTTTCAACCGCGCGGCGCTGGACTTGCTGGTTGACCTGGTCGAGCAGGCTGCTGACGCCCCGCAGGGCAAAATCCCGAAACACTTCTGAGAGTGCGAATAGACGGATGAACGCCGCCTTGTTCAGTTGCAGGCAGAAGGTGTCTTCGGCGGCCAGGTGTTCGGTACGGGTGGCGCGCTCGCCCAGCAGGGCGGCCAGCGGGAAGCACTCGCCTCCGGTGATCTCGAAGGTGGTCTCGGTGCCGGTGGCGGCATGGTTGCGCTCGCCCACCACGCGTCCCTGCTTGACGATGTAGAAGTGCTCGACGGGTCCGTCGGCAGGCTTGATGATGCTCTCACCGCTGGCGTAGAAGCGCAGCTGGCATTGTTCCACCAGGTACGCCAGGTGGGCGTTTTCCATCTGGTTGAAGGGAGGAAAGCGTTGCAGGAACTGCATGGTGCCGTGAATATTCTGCAGTACTGCGGTTTTGCCGGCCTGGTCGAAGGCGTCCATCTTGCTCATGAGCTTTACCGCATCTGTGCGTCGGCGCCGAGGGCCGAGCATTTGTTTTTATCGTGCTGCATGGTCGGCCGCGGGGTGCGCAGTGCCCATTGGACGTTTGTCTAAAGTGGGTAAGCGTCAATTATCCGACGAAAGGCGGGTTGCGGCACATGCGTTTGCGGTCTGAACTTGATTCAACGGATATTTTTACGATGGAACAGCCATGCCCGAAGCCGACGACATACTGAGCGAAGCCGAGCGCAAGGCGCTGGCGAGCGTGACTGCGCGCGGGACCGCGCTGCCCAAGGTGCTGATCGTCGAAGACGACAAAGGGTCGCGCGAAGCGCTGGCGAGTTACTTGAAGGCCCATGGCATTCGTTGCCTTGCCGCAGAAAACACCACGGTGGCGTTCGACTACCTCAAGCGCGAACCCAGAATCGGGCTGCTGATTACCGACCTGCGCATGCAGCCGGTGGGGGGCATCGAGTTCATCGAGCAGATTCGTGAGTCGGACCAGGCCGCGTTGCCGATCATCATCGTGTCGGGCGATGCCAAGGTGCAGGACGCGATTGCGGCAATGCACCTGAGCGTGGTCGACTTTCTGCTCAAGCCGCTCGACCAGGAGAAGCTGGAAAAGCTGGTGAAGCTGGTGAGGCATGAGCTGGGCATCGGCTGAACCCCTTCGCTGGCTTGCCAGCGAAGGGGTGCGTCAGGCAGCGCTGTAACCAGCTTACAGCCCGTTGCGCGCCTTGAACTCGCGACGACGGCGATGCAGTACCGGCTCGGTATAACCGTTCGGCTGCTTCGCACCCTCGATCACCAGCTCGACCGCCGCCTGGAAGGCGATGTTGCTGTCGAAGTCCGGTGCCATCGGGCGGTACAGCGGGTCGTTGGCGTTCTGCTTGTCGACCACCGGCGCCATGCGCTTGAGGCCTTCGATCACCTGCGCCTCGCTGATGATGCCGTGACGCAGCCAGTTGGCCAGCAACTGCGCGGAAATCCGCAGGGTGGCGCGGTCTTCCATCAGGCCCACATCGTTGATGTCCGGCACTTTCGAGCAACCCACGCCCTGGTCGATCCAGCGCACTACATAGCCAAGAATGCCCTGGGCATTGTTGTCCAGTTCGTTGCGGATCTCTTCGTCCGACCAGTTGGTGTCGGTGGCCAGCGGAATGGTCAGGATATCGTCGACCGAGGCCGGCGCACGCTTGGCAAGCTCCGCCTGGCGGGCGAACACGTCGACCTTGTGGTAGTGCAGCGCGTGCAGCGCGGCGGCGGTCGGCGACGGCACCCAGGCGGTGTTGGCACCGGCCAGTGGGTGGGCGATCTTCTGCTCGAGCATGTCGGCCATCAGATCAGGCATGGCCCACATGCCCTTGCCGATCTGCGCGCGGCCCTGCAGGCCGGTGGCAAGGCCCACGTCGACGTTGTTGTTCTCGTAGGCACCGATCCACTTCTGGGTTTTCATGGCGCCCTTGCGCACCACGGCGCCCGCTTCCATGGAGGTGTGGATCTCGTCGCCGGTACGGTCGAGGAAGCCGGTGTTGATGAACACCACGCGCTCGCTGGCGGCCTGGATGCAAGCCTTGAGGTTGACCGTGGTACGGCGCTCCTCGTCCATGATGCCGACCTTCAGGGTGTTGCGCTTGAGGCCCAGCACGTCTTCGACGCGGCCGAACAGCTCGTTGGTGAAGGCGGCTTCTTCAGGGCCGTGCATCTTCGGCTTGACGATGTACACCGAGCCGGTACGGCTGTTCTTGCGGGTGGTGTTGCCGTTGAGGTTGTGCACCGCAGCCAGGTTGGTGACCAGCGCATCGAGGATGCCTTCGGGCACTTCGTTGCCATCCTTGTCGAGGATCGCGTCGATGGTCATCAGGTGACCGACGTTGCGCACGAACAGCAGCGAACGGCCATGCAGGCTCAGCGAGCCGCCATTGGGCGCGGTGTACTCGCGGTCCGGGTTCATGGTGCGGGTGAAGGTCTGGCCGGCCTTGCTCACGCTTTCGGCCAGGTCGCCCTTCATCAGGCCCAGCCAGTTGCGGTAGATCACCACCTTGTCGTCGGCATCCACCGCGGCCACGGAGTCTTCGCAGTCCATGATGGTGGTCAGGGCGGCTTCCATCAGCACGTCCTTGACTCCGGCGGCGTCGGTCTGGCCGACCGGGGTGCTGGCATCGATCTGGATCTCGAAGTGCAGGCCGTTGTTTTTCAGCAGCACGGCGACAGGGGCCGTGGCATCGCCCTGGTAGCCGACCAGTTGCGCGTCGTCGCGCAGGCCGCTGTTGCTGCCACCCTTGAGGGTGACCACCAGCTTGCCATCGGCAATGCTGTAGCGGGTGGCATCGACGTGGGAGCCGGCCGCCAGTGGCGCAGACTCGTCGAGGAAGGCGCGGGCGAAGGCGATGACCTTGTCGCCGCGTACCTTGTTGTAGCCCTTGCCCTTCTCGGCGCCACCGGCTTCGCTGATGGCGTCGGTGCCGTACAGCGCGTCGTACAGCGAGCCCCAGCGGGCGTTGGAGGCGTTGAGGGCGAAGCGTGCGTTCATCACCGGCACTACCAGCTGCGGGCCGGCCATGCGAGCGATCTCGTCATCGACATTCTGGGTGGAGGCCTGGAAGTCCGCCGCTTCTGGCAGCAGGTAGCCGATCTCCTGGAGGAAGGCCTTGTAAGCCGGAGCATCGTGGGCCTGGCCCTTGCGCGCCTGGTGCCAGGCGTCGATCTGCGCCTGCAGGGTGTCACGCTTGGCCAGCAGGGCTTTGTTCTTTGGAGCGAGGTCGTTGATGATCTTCTCTGCCCCGATCCAGAACTGCTCGGCGTTGACGCCGGTTCCGGGAATGGCTTCGTTGTTCACGAAGTCGAACAGGACTTTGGCGACCTGAAGGCCACCGACTTGAACGTGTTCAGTCATTGCTTGCCTCACTCTGCTCAGCTATTCAGCTCTTGTTTCAACATTTTTGTAGTGCGCGTCGCGGCATACTACATGAAGCGCTGCGCTTGGGAAAATCAGACTAAATACGCCGTTTTGCGACCATTTGGTCGCAAAACGTCGTTCTGGGAGCGGGCATGTTCTCAAAAATCGAGTGAATTGTTCCAGATAAATCTAAAAACAGTACACGATTTGTTGTTCGAGCCCGCTGCGGCAGGTTGCCGCGCCTTGCCTATACTTGATCGGCGCCCCCGGTATTCGGGGGCTGGAGAGAGGACTGGCGCGTGGATCATCTTGTCTTGACCGTGATTGCCCCTGACCGCGCCGGCCAGGTGGAGCGGGTGGCCGAATGCATCGCCGAGCATAACGGCAACTGGCTGGAGAGTCGCATGTCGCGCATGGCAGGGCAATTCGCCGGCATCCTGCGCGTCGCGGTACCGGCCGAATCCTATGACGAACTGGTGGAGGCGTTGCAGGCGCTGGGCAAGCACGGGATTCGCGTGCTGATCGCCGAAAGCGGCATCGAGCCGTCGTGCACCTGGAAGCCGATCGCGATGGAGCTGGTGGGCAACGATCGCCCTGGCATCGTGCGCGACATCACCCGGCTGCTGGCCGAACAGGGGGTGAACCTGGAGCGCTTCAGTACCGACGTGCGGCCCGCGCCGATGAGCAGCGAGCCGCTGTTTCACGCCGATGCGCTGCTGGCCCTGCCGCTGACGCTGTCGCTGGATGACCTGCAACAGCGCCTGGAGGCCCTGGCCGACGACCTGATGGTGGAGCTCAAGCTGCGCCCCGAAGAGTCGGCGTAGGGGGTGGCGTAGCGCTCAGGTGCGCCGGCGAATGCTCAGCCAGGCATCCACGCTGTACAGTGCCAGGCCGGCCCAGATGAACATGAATGCCACCAGGGTGCTGCTCGACAGATGTTCGTCGAACAGCAGCACCGCCTGCAGCAGCACCAGGGTCGGCGCCAGGTACTGCAGAAAGCCCAGGGTGGTGTAGGGCAGATGCCGCGCGGCGGCGTTGAAACACACCAGCGGTATCAGCGTGACGGGCCCGGCGGCGGCCAGCCACAGCGCGTCGCTGGTGCTGTAGAAGCTGGCCTGGGCGCTGTGGGCCATGGGGTTGAGCAGCAGCCAGCCGATGGCCAGCGGTACCAGCATCCAGGTTTCCACCACCAGCCCCGGCAATGCCGCCACTGGCGCCTGCTTGCGGATCAGCCCGTAGAAGCCGAAGCTCAGCGCCAGTACCAGCGACACCCATGGCAGGCTGCCCACCTGCCACACCTGCTGCGCCACCCCCACTGCCGCCAGGCCTACCGCCACCCACTGCAGGCGGCGCAGACGCTCGCCCAGCAGCAACATGCCCAGCAGCACGTTGACCAGCGGGTTGATGTAGTAACCCAGGCTCGCCTCGAGCATGCGCCCGTTGTTCACCGACCACACATAGGTCAGCCAGTTGCCCGCGATCAGCGATCCGCTCAGGGCCAGGATTGCCAGGCGCCGCGGGTTGTCGCGCAGTTCGCGCCACCAGCCCGGGTGCTTCCAGAACAGCAGCAGGATCGAGCCGAACAGGGCCGACCACAGCACCCGATGCACGATGATTTCCACGGCGGGCACGTTCTGCAGGGCTTTGAAATAGATGGGGAACAGGCCCCAGATGATGTAGGCGGTCAGGCCCAGTATGTACCCGCGGCGCGGGTTGGCGGCTTGCATGCTGATTCCTTGCTTAGGCAGCTATCTAAAACCCGGCTATTGTAGACAGACTGGCAGCAGGTTCTAGAACAATTTCAGCGGCTCTTCGGCCAGTGCGGCGGTCTGCTCACGCAGGGCCAGGACCTGGTCGCCCCAGTAGCGTTCGCTGCCAAACCACGGGAAGCTGCGCGGGAACGCCGGGTCGTCCCAGCGGCGCGCCAGCCAGGCGCTGTAGTGCAGCTGGCGCAGGGCGCGCAGCGGTTCGATCAGGGCCAGTTCGCGGGGGTCGAAATCATGGAACTCGTTGTAGCCATCCATCAGTTCGGCCAGCTGGCCCAGGCGCTCGTGACGATCGCCGGCGAGCATCATCCACAGGTCCTGCACGGCGGGGCCCATGCGGCAGTCGTCCAGGTCGACGATGTGGAACACCTCGTCGCGGCACATCATGTTGCCGGGGTGGCAGTCGCCGTGCAGGCGGATGCTCTTGTACGGGGTGCGGGCGTAGGCGTCCTCCACGCGCTTGAGCAGGTCGCGGGCCACCGACTCGTAGGCCGGCAGCAGGCTGCGCGGCACGAAGTTGCCTTCGAGCAGGGTGGCGAGGGAGGCGTGACCGAAGTTGGCCACGCCCAGCGCTTCACGGTGTTCGAACGGGCGCGTGGCGCCGACCGCGTGCAGGCGACCGAGCAACTGGCCGAGGCGGTACAGCTGGTCGAGGTTGCCCGGCTCCGGCGCGCGGCCGCCACGGCGCGGGAACAGTGTGAAGCGAAAGCCTGCATGCTCGAACAGGCTCTGGCCGTTGTGCACCAGCGGGGCGACCACGGGGACTTCGCAGTCGGCCAGTTCGGCGGTGAAGGCGTGCTCCTCGAGAATCGCCGCGTTGCTCCAGCGGCCGGGGCGATAGAATTTGGCGATCAGCGGTTCGGCGTCTTCGATGCCCACCTGGTAGACACGGTTCTCGTAGCTGTTGAGTGCCAGAACACGAGCGTCGCTGAGAAAGCCGATGCTTTCGACAGCGTCCAGGACCAGGTCGGGGGTAAGGGTATCGAAGGGGTGTGACATGGGAACTCCTGCAGCGCGACGGGTGGCCGGGCGTATGAGAGCCATGGTACAGCACCCCGGGGACGCTGCATGCCCCATCGCGGGTCAAGCCCGCTCCCACAAGGAAATCGCTGAACCTGTGGGAGCGGGCTTGACC
>NZ_JASCPN010000026.1:0-65465 GCF_029960155.1 Pseudomonas sp. PS01300
GGCCCGGGCTGTATGAGCCCGGGCCCGGCCGCCGCCGTGGCAGGTTACCCCTGTGCGCCGATCAACGATCGGGCAGGGTGATATTGAGTTCCAGGATGGAGCAGCTGCCCTGGTTCTCCAGAGCGACGTGCACATCATCCGAGCCGATGTTGACGTACTTGCGGATCACCTCGACCAGTTCCTTCTGCAAGGCTGGCAGGTAGTCCGGAGTACTGCGCTGGCCGCGCTCGTGCGCCACGATGATCTGTAGACGCTCTTTCGCGACCGACGCGGTGCTTACTTTTTTGTTGGCACGAAAGAAGTCAAAAAGGTTCATTGGTCAGTTGCCTCCAAACAGGCGCTCGAAGAATCCCTTCTTCTGTACATCGAGGAACCGGTGTTCCACGGTTTTGCCCAGCAGGCGGTCGACGGTGTCGCTGTAGGCCTGGCCGGCATCGCTCTGGTCGTCGAGGATCACCGGCACACCCTGGTTGGATGCCTTGAGCACCGCCTGGGATTCGGGGATCACGCCCAGCAGCGCGACGGCGAGGATTTCCTTGACGTCCTCGACACCGAGCATTTCGCCCTTGCTCACGCGCTCTGGATGGTAGCGGGTGATCAGCAGGTGTTCCTTGATCGGGTCTTCGTTGCGTTCGGAACGGCGCGACTTGCTGGCCAGCAGGCCCAGCATGCGGTCCGAGTCACGTACCGAGGAGACTTCCGGGTTGGTCACCACGATGGCTTCGTCGGCGAAGTACATGGCCAGGTGGGCGCCTTTCTCGATACCGGCCGGCGAGTCGCAGACCACGTATTCGAATTGCTCCTTGAGCTCCATCAGGACCCGCTCCACGCCTTCGAGCGTGAGCGCATCCTTGTCACGGGTCTGGCTGGCGGCCAGCACGTACAGGTTCTCGAGGCGCTTGTCCTTGATCAGGGCCTGCTGCAGGTTGGCTTCGCCGTTGACCACGTTGACGAAGTCGTACACCACGCGGCGTTCGCAGCCCATGATCAGATCGAGGTTACGCAGGCCGACGTCGAAGTCGACGATGACCGTCTTGTGGCCGCGCAGTGCGAGGCCGGTACCGATAGCGGCGCTGGTGGTGGTCTTACCCACACCACCCTTGCCGGATGTAACCACTAGAATCTTGGCCAAGGTGTATCACCCCTAAAGAAAAAGGACGTTGAGGTCCCAGAAATATCCAAACCGGCAACATATGGAAAAGTTGCGCTGAAAATGGCGGCAAGTATCCGTTAAAGACGGGTGATGTTCAACACGTCACCGGACAGGCTGACCTGCACGTTGGCCCCCCACAACGGGTCGCGACGCAGGTCTTCGGCCACCTTGTACTGCCCGGCGATCGAGACCATTTCGGCGGTTAGCTGCTGGCAGAAAATACGTGCCTTGGTGTTGCCCTTGATACCGGCGAGGGCGCGACCGCGCATCGCGCCGTAAACATGGATGTTGCCATCGGCCAGAAGTTCCGCACCGGGGCTGACCGAAGCCAGTACCACCAGGTCGCCGCCCTGAGCATAGATCTGTTGGCCGCCACGCACCGGCGAGGTGATGATTTTTGTCGGTTTTACCGCAGGCTCCGGCGGCGGGGCCGGGGCCGGCTCTGGCTTGGGCGCCGGTGGCACCTCCACCGCAGGCTCCAGCGCACGTTCGCGGGCACCGGACGGCGGCAGCACCGGCAGGTCGATGGCAATGGCGGCGGCGATGTCCTCGATACGGCTGGCGCGAATGGCCAGGGTGCGCAGGCCATGGTGGCGGCATACGCGCATCAGCCCGGGCAGGTCGACCGCGCCTTCGCCGGCCGGCAGCTTGTCCAGCGCCAGCACCAGCGGGGTGTTGCTGAAGAAGTTGGGGGCCTGGGCGACTTTGGCCGCCAGTTGCCGATCGAGGCCTTCGAGGTCGTTCTGCGCAAGCTCGAGCACCGTGATGGCGAGCATGCTGCCCTTGAGCTGGAACACGGGGGCTTGGTCTGGCGTCTGGGTTTGGCTCATGGTTGGCATAAGGCAGCTTGTTACGAAAAAGTGCTCAGACTTATAACGAGAACGCCGGTTAGCCGCAACCCGCAGCGAACCGTTGTAGAATGCCCGGCCATCGTCTTTGCGGAATGTTTAATGGATCGCCCGCGTTTTCGCCTTTATTTTCTTCATCCACGCTTCTGGCCGCTGTGGCTGGGCCTGGCCCTGCTGTGGCTGATCGTGCAGCTGCCCTACCGGGCTTTGCTGGTGCTGGGCCGCCTGCTGGGCGCGCTGATGTACCGTGTTGCCGGTGACCGTCGACGCATTGCTGCGCGCAACCTGGAACTGTGTTTCCCCGAATTACCGTCTGTCGAACGAACCCGTCTGCTCAAGGAAAACTTCGCCTCCACCGGCATCGCCTTCTTCGAAATGGCCATGAGTTGGTGGTGGCCAAAGGCCCGGTTGGCGCGCCTGGCGCACATCGAGGGGCTGGAGCACCTGCAGGCGGCGCAGCGTGACGGGCAGGGGGCCATCCTGATGGCCCTGCACTTCACCACGCTGGAGATCGGTGCGGCGCTGCTGGGCCAGGAACACACCATCGATGGCATGTACCGCGAGCACAAGAACCCGTTGTTCGACTTCGTGCAGCGCCGTGGGCGCGAGCGGCACAACCTCGACTCGCTGGCCGTGGAGCGCGAGGACGTGCGCGGCATGCTCAAGTTGCTGCGCTCGGGGCGCGCCATCTGGTATGCGCCCGACCAGGACTACGGCGCCAAGCAGAGCGTGTTCGTGCCGCTGTTCGGGATCGAGGCGGCTACCGTGACCGCCACCACCAAGTTCGCCCGCCTGGGGCGGGCGCGGGTGATCCCGTTCACCCAGCAGCGCCTGGCGGACGGCAGTGGCTACCGGCTGGTGATCCATGCGCCGCTGCAGGATTTTCCGGGGGAGAGCGAAGAGGCCGACTGCCTGCGCATCAACCAGTGGATCGAGTCGGTGCTGCGCGAATGCCCCGAGCAGTACCTGTGGGCACACCGACGCTTCAAGTCGCGCCCGCCGGGGGCGCCCAAGCTGTATTAGGACAATCGTGTGGTGGCTATCGCGGGTCAAGCCCGCTCCCACAAGGGTAGCCACAAACCTGTGGGAGCGGGCTTGGCCCGCGATGCAGTCGATAGGGATCTCAGGGAGTACACCATGCCAGCACCCCAACCGGTCACCGGCCTGATCCTCTCGGGCGGTGGCGCCCGTGCCGCCTACCAGGTCGGCGTGCTCGCCGGCATCGCCGACCTGCTGCCCGCCGGCGCCGGCAACCCGTTCCCGGTGATCGTCGGCACCTCGGCCGGGGCCATCAATGCGGTGACCCTGGCCAGCGGTGCGATGCATTTTGCCGACGCCATCCGCCGCCTCACCGGCTTCTGGCAGGGCTTTCGCAGCCACCAGGTACTGCGCAGCGACTGGCCCGGGGTGATCCGCCAGGCCAGCCGCTTCGTCGGCCACAGCCTGCTGGGCCTGGGGGCCCAGGTACCGGTGGCGCTGCTCGACAGCTCGCCGCTGCGCAAACTGCTCAACCAGCACCTGGACCTGGACGGCATCGGCCATGCCATCGACCAGCAGCACCTGCGCGCGGTGGCGGTGACCGCGTTCGGCTACGAGTCGGGCCAGGCGGTGACCTTCTACCAGGGCAAGGGCGCCATCGACCCGTGGCTGCGCCATCGACGCATCGGCATGCCGACCCGCCTGAGCGTCGAGCACCTGCTGGCCAGTTCGGCCATCCCGTTGCTGTTTGCGCCGATCAGGCTGGGCCACGAATTCTATGGTGACGGTGCGGTGCGCCAGTCGGCGCCGATCAGCCCGGCGCTGCACCTGGGCGCCAACCGCGTGCTGGTGGTGGGGGTCAGTGGCAACCCCCAGGGGCCGACGCCGGGTGATCCACGCGAGCGGGTGTTCAGCGGCAAGCAGCCGAGCCTGGCGCAGATCGGCGGGCACCTGCTCAACAGCACGTTCATCGACAGCCTGGAAGACGACCTGGAGCTGTTGCAGCGGCTCAACCACCTGAGCCACCTGCTGCCCAGCGACGTGCAGCCCCGGCGCCTGGGCCTGGCCCCGGTGGAGGTGCTGGTGGTTGCGCCCAGCCAGCCGCTGGACGAGATCGCCGCCCGCCATCGGCGCGAACTGCCCGCCGCGCTGCGCATGTTCCTGCGCGGCCCGGGGGCGACCAAGACCAGCGGCGCCGGGGTGCTCAGCTACCTGTTGTTCGAAGCCGGCTATTGCAGCGAACTGATCGAGCTGGGCCGGCGCGACGCGCTGACCAAGCAGGGCGAACTGTGCCGCTTTCTCGGCCTGCCGCTGCCCCGGCCCTGAACGCTACTCGGCGATCTGCAGGCGGCGTGCCTCGGTGTACACGTAGCGCACCTTTTCATACTCGAACGGCGAGTTCAGCTGGCCGTAGCGAAAGCTGGTGGTATAGCGCTTGTCGATGGCGCGCAGTACCCAGACCTCCGGGTTGTCGCTGCTGACCTCGGCCATGTTGAGGAAGTTGATCCAGTTCTCGGCGCTGTAGTCCACCACCAGCCCGCCGGTGTCGCGCAGGTTCGACGGGCCCAGGATCGGCAGCATCAGGTACGGGCCGTCCGGCACGCCATAGAAGCCCAGGGTCTGGCCGAAGTCTTCGCTCTGGTGCGGCAGCCCCATCTTGGTCGCCGGGTCCCACAGGCCGGCGACGCCCAGGGTGGTGTTGAAGAGCAGGCGCGCGGTGATCTCCATCGAGCGCTTGCCCTTGAACTGCAGCAGGCTGTTGAGCAGGTTGGGCACATCGCCCAGGTTGCTGAAGAAGTTGCTGACCCCGGTGCGCACGAAGCTTGGGGTGATGTAGCGGTAGCCATTGACCACCGGCAGGAACACCCACTGGTCGAAGCGGTAGTTGAAGTGGTACAGCCGGCGGTTCACCGACTCGAACGGGTCGTAGACGTTCAGCGCGGTCAGGGTCGAACGCTCGAACTCGCGCTGGTCCAGGCCGGGGTTGAACTTGAGTTCCTTGAGCGGATCGGTGAAGCCGTCGGCTTCGATCACGCTGGCTCGCGCCGGGATCTCATCGGCCTGTACCAGGCCTGCGGCGAGCAACGCCGTCACGATCAGAAGTTTTTTAACCACGGAAAAACTCCAGCATCGCGTCGCTGTTGACGCGGTAATTGATATTGCCGCAGTGCCCGCCATGCGGGTACAGGGTCAGGCGGTCGCCAAAGGTGCTGCGCAGAAAGCCGATGTCGCCGGGGCCCAGGATCACATCGTCGGCGTTGTGCATCACGGCGATTTTCGGGCTGTTTTGCAGGTAGTCCTTGAGGGCATACAGGCTCACCTGGTCGATCAGCTGCAGCAGGCTGCCGCCATCGGTGCGCGCGCGCCACATGGGAATGACCTGCTCGGTCAGGTAGCAGTCGAAGTCGCATTGCAGCGCACGCTTGAAGAACGGCGTGAGGCTGCTGCCTTCGGTGATCGGGTACTTGGGCGGGGTGATCAGGCCGCGGCGGTTGATCAGGTCGGAGGTAAAGGCGATATCGGCGGACGAGAAGCGGAACGAGGTGCCGATCAGCATCGCCATCTGCTCGTTGCTCAGGTGCTGGCGCGACTGCTGGAAGTCGTAGAGCAGTGCGTCGTTGAGGTCGATGTAGCCTTTTTGCTGGAAGTAGCGGGTGAGTTTGGTCAGCACCAGTTCATAGAAGGTGGTGCTGTTGTTCACGCCCTTGACCTCGGTCTGCACCAGCTTGTCGAGGTTGCTGATCGAGGTGTAGAGGTTGACCGGCGGGTTGAGCAGCAGCACGCGCTTGAAGTTGAAGCTGCGCCGGGTTTCGTCCAGGTGGCTGACGAAGGCTGCGTCGAGGGCACCGAGGCTGTAGCCGGTGAGGTAGTACTCGCTGACAGGCAGGCGCGGGTGCTGGGCGCGCACGCCCTGCATCACCCGGTACAGGTCTTCGGCGTCTTCGGCGCTCACGCCCGGGGTGGCGAAGCGCGAGGCGGCGCTGATGAAGTCGAAGCTGGTGGGCGATGACAGCTGCACCACGTGGTAGCCGGCCTTGTAGTAGAGGCGCTTGAGGTACTCGTTGAGGCTGCTGGTGTAGGGCGCGCCGGTACCGGCGATCAGGAAGATCAGCGGCGCCTCGTGGTCCTGTCGGGCCAGGCGATAGCGCAGCTTCTTGACCGCCCAGAAGTTGTCCGGAAGGGTGAACTCGCGTTCGGGGCGCAGGTTGAGGCTGTAGTCGGACTGATCGATGTCATCGTCGGTCGGCAGTTCGGGGCGCAGGTCGGGCGGTGTGGAGGCGATCGTCGCCTCGAAGGGATTGGTCAGCGGGTAGCCATAGGTGGCCGCATCGACATCCACCGCAGACGCGGCCGCACTCATCAAGAGGCCACCCAGCAGGGCAGCAAGGCGCAGTGATCGAAGCATGACGGATCCCCAGGAAAGGCAAGGCAAAGTGTGTACTGCAGGCTAGGACACTCGTGCTATCGGCAAAGTTGCCTTGTGCCCCGGCATTTACCGTCCCCGATGTTGCCGTGCGGGCCAGTGCCAGGGCAACAGCGGGTTTTGTTTCTTTGCTGATAAAAGTAGCTCAGGCCGCCGCTTTTGCCTTGCACAGGCCCGGTGGGGGATTATGCTGGGCGCCGTTTTCCTGTTTCCGGAGTTGTCATGTCCCGCCGTTTGCCGCTGATTGCCTTGCTTGTGTGCCTGTCGCTGTGGGCTACGGCCTGCTATGGGGTGCGTTATGGCTTCATGGAGGATGTCAGGTGGGTCGGTGTGTGCAGCTCGCCCCAGGTGAGCTGGGAGTGCCAGTTGCGCGCCACGCTGGGCCTGGTGATCCACTTGCGGGTGCTGGGCTGGGTCGCCCTGGGGTTGGCCGTGGTGGCGACGCTGGTGCCGCGCCGGGCCGGCTGGTGGCTGGCGGTGCTGTCACTGGTGTTCGGGCTGCCGGCACTGGCGCTGTACACTGTGAGCCTGGCGGCGTTCGCGCTGGTGCTGGCGGGGTTGCGGCTGGTGCGGCGCACGGCCTGAGGCTCACGCTGTATCGTTCGCCGGCAAGGCCGGCGCCTACCGGGTTCAACGTCTCCCTGCAGAGCCGGCCTTGCCGTCGAAGAGCCGACGCTCAGCCCTGCCTGATCCGCAGGCAGCGCCACAGCGCCGCGGCCATCAGCGCGCTCACCAGGGCCCACACCAGCGCCTGCTGGCTGCTCAAGCCCTCGATGAACAGCTGCGGCGCAATCCCGGCGCCGACGATGAAGGTCAGCAAGGCCACCTCGGCGCGCGCCACCCGCACCGGTCGCAGCAGGTACACCACCGCCGGCAGCACCAGCGCCGGGCTCGGGAAGCTGCGGTAGCGCGGGTCGAACACCAGCGCCAGCATGCTCACCGCCGCCGCGAAGCCGGCCGCCATCACCCACCAGCCGGCACGCGCCTGCAGCCAGGCGAACAGGCGCTCACGCCAGCCACTGCGCTGTGCCAGCGCCAGCGCGCCATGGGCCAGTACCACCAGGTTGAGCCCCGCCAGCAGCACGGCCCACAACCACTCGCCAACGAAGCGGCTGTTGACCCGTACCAGCTCGCCCCACAACCCCAGGCTGGCGGCCCCCAGTGCGGCCAGCAAGGGCAGCGCCAGGGCGCCACGCACGCCGCGCACCGGCCCGGCCAGGGCCAGGGTGGCGGCGAACAGCAGCACGCCGATACCCAGCCACTGCGGCCAGAACGGCAGGTTGCTCACCGGGCCTTCGAGTATGCCCTTGTCCTGCCGGTCGGCATCGTACAGCCCCCAGTAACCGCCCACCGCGCCTTCGCTGGCGCGCTTCCACGGCTGGTCGAAGGCTTCGATCAGGTTGTAATGCCAGCCATTCTGCTCGGCCATGGCGACGAACCCGCGAATGAAGCGCGCTTCGTTGACCCGGCTGGGCAGGGCGGTCTCGCGCTGGCGCCCTTCGCTGGGCCAGCCGGTTTCGCCGATCATCACGTCCTTGGGCGCGAAGCGGTTGCCGAACACCTGGCGGATCTCGCCAACGTGGGCCAGCGCTTCGTCGATGCCCTTGGGATCATCTTCCCAGTAGGGCAGCAGGTGAATGGTCACGAAGTCCACCTGCGGCGCGATCTGTGGGTGCTGCAGCCAGAACTCCCACACGTCGGCGTAGGTCACCGGTACCTGCACCTGGCTTTTCACCTGGTGGATCAGATCGGCCAGGTGATCGCCCGTCACTTCCTTGCGCAATAGCACCTCGTTGCCCACGATCACGGCGCGGGTGATGTCCGGGTTGGCATTGGCGGTGGCGATCAGGGCCTTGATCTCCTTGGCCGTGACCAGCGGGTCGGCACTCACCCAGGCCCCGAACATCACCTTCAGGCCGTACTTGCGCGCCAGCTGCGGGATCGCTTCCAGGCCCGTCATCGAGTAGGTGCGGATGCATTCGAAGCGCTGTGCAAGCAGGGCGAGGTCGGCCTCCACGCGCTCCGGGCGCAGGCTGAAGGGCTGGTCGAACGGCGACTGGTCCTTGTCGAAGGGCGTGTAGGAGACGCATTGCAGCTTGTGCGTGGGGCTGGCGGCGTCCGGCAGCGATACCGGCTTGCCGAGCCCGTACCAGAGCCCGCCCAACGCGAACAGGCCAAGCAGGCAGGCAAACAGGTAGGGCAACAGCGGGAAGCGGGCAGTCGAGGGCATGGCGCGGACCGGTCAGGAAACAAAGCCGCCAATACTACCTGCAAATGCCGGCCGGTAGCGGGCTTGGCTGGCGTTGTGATGTCGTTTCTCGATGTTTCGACGTCGCTGACAGAGCAGGTTGGCCGCCAGTGGCGGTTGATGATGCAGGTTCCGTGACGTGACGAGGGGATGCCTTGATGAAAATGCGACGACTCCTGGGGGCGGGCACTGCCCTGATACTGGCCATGGGCACCAGCCTGGCCATGGCCAAGGAAGTAAGCATCGGCTACGTCGATGGGTGGTCCGACAGCGTGGCAACCACCCATGTGGCGGCCGAGGTGATCAAGCGGAAGCTCGGTTATGACGTCAAGCTGATGCCGGTGGCCACCGGCATCATGTGGCAGGGGGTGGCCACCGGAAAGCTCGATGCGATGCTGTCGGCCTGGCTGCCGGTGACCCATGGCGAATACTGGGCCAAGAACAAGGACAACGTGGTCGACTACGGCCCCAACTTCAAGGACGCCAGGATTGGCCTGATCGTGCCCGAATACGTCAAGGCGCAGTCGATCGCCGACCTCGGAAGCGATGCCGGCTTCAAGAAGAAGATCGTCGGCATCGACGCCGGGTCCGGGGTGATGCTCAAGACCGACCAGGCCATCAAGGACTACGACCTTGCCGGCTACAAGCTGCAGGCCAGCTCCGGCGCTGCCATGACCTCTGAACTGGGGCGCGCCTACGCCAAGCAGCAGCCCATCGTGGTCACCGGCTGGGTGCCGCACTGGATGTTCGCCAAGTGGAAGCTGCGTTTTCTCGAAGACCCCAAAGGCGTGTACGGCGCCGCCGAGACGGTCAACAGCATCGGCAGCAAGGAACTCGATACGAAGGCGCCGGAAGTCGCAGCGTTCCTGAAGAAGTTCTCGTGGCAATCCAAGGACGAGATCGGCGAAGTCATGCTGGCCATTCAGGAAGGCGCAAAGCCGGACGCTGCGGCGAAGGAGTGGGTCGCCAAGCACCCCGAGCGGGTCGCCGAGTGGACCGCAAAATAATGGCCTGAGGCCTCTATCTGGCACCTTCCAGGGCCGCGCGGTGTTTTGCCACCGCGCGGCCCTTTGCATGGGCGGCTGTTACGTAGCCGGTAAAAGAGTTTTACATCTAAGACTAAGGTCGTCTGGAGTGCGTCCCAAGGCAGCATAAAGTGGCGTGGTACTACCCAATCTGTGCTGCGAGGACAAAAACAATGAACGACAGCATTTATCTCTCGATACAAAACAGCCCGCGGTTCAAGGAGCTGGTTTCAAAACGTGAACGCTTCGCCTGGATTCTCTCGGCGATCATGCTCGGCCTCTACGCCGCCTTTATCCTGTTGATTGCCTACGGCCCGCAGATTCTGGGTGCCAAGCTCAGCCCCGGCTCCTCGATTACCTGGGGTATCCCGCTGGGTGTGGGTCTGATCGTTTCGGCTTTCGTGCTGACCGGCATCTACGTACGTCGTGCCAACGGTGAGTTCGACGAGCTGAACAACGCGATCCTGAAGGAGGCTCAGCAATGATCCGGCGTCTACTGGCAACACTGGCCTTTGGCGCTTTCGCGCCTGCCGTCTGGGCCGCCGACGCCCTGACCGGCGAGGTGCACAAACAACCCCTGAACGTCTCGGCGATCCTGATGTTCGTCGCCTTCGTCGGTGCCACCCTGTGCATCACCTACTGGGCTTCAAAGCGCAACAAGTCGGCCTCTGACTACTACGCCGCAGGCGGGCGAATCACGGGCTTCCAGAACGGCCTGGCGATTGCCGGCGACTACATGTCGGCAGCCTCCTTCCTGGGTATTTCCGCACTGGTATACACCTCCGGCTACGACGGCCTGATCTACTCGATCGGCTTCCTGGTGGGCTGGCCGATCATTCTGTTCCTGATCGCCGAACGCCTGCGCAACCTGGGCAAGTACACCTTTGCCGACGTGGCCTCGTATCGCCTCGGGCAAAAGCAGATCCGCACCCTGTCGGCCTCCGGCTCGCTGGTGGTGGTGGCGTTCTACCTGATCGCGCAGATGGTCGGCGCCGGCAAGCTGATCCAGCTGCTGTTCGGCCTGGACTACCACGTGGCGGTCATCCTGGTGGGTATCCTGATGTGCATGTACGTGCTGTTCGGCGGCATGCTCGCAACCACCTGGGTACAGATCATCAAGGCGGTGCTGCTGCTGTCCGGTGCCAGCTTCATGGCGCTGATGGTGATGAAGCACGTCAACTTCGACTTCAATGCGCTGTTCTCCGAGGCGATCAAGGTTCACCCCAAGGGTGAGGCGATCATGAGCCCGGGCGGCCTGGTCAAAGACCCGATCTCCGCGTTCTCGCTGGGCCTGGCGCTGATGTTCGGTACCGCTGGCCTGCCGCACATCCTGATGCGCTTCTTCACCGTGAGCGACGCCAAGGAAGCGCGCAAGAGCGTGCTGTATGCAACCGGCTTCATCGGCTACTTCTACATCCTGACCTTCATCATCGGCTTCGGCGCGATCCTGCTGGTCAGCACCAACCCGGACTTCAAGGACGCAGCAGGCGCCTTGCTGGGCGGCAACAACATGGCTGCGGTGCACCTGGCCGACGCCGTGGGCGGCAGCATCTTCCTGGGCTTCATCTCGGCAGTGGCCTTCGCCACCATCCTGGCAGTGGTTGCCGGCCTGACCCTGGCCGGTGCCTCGGCGGTGTCCCATGACCTGTATGCCAGCGTATGGCGCAAGGGCAAGGTCAACGACAAGGACGAGATCCGCGTGTCGAAGATCACCACCGTCGCACTGGGTGTGCTGGCCATCGGCCTGGGTATCCTGTTCGAAAGCCAGAACATCGCGTTCATGGTCGGCCTGGCGTTCTCGATCGCGGCCAGCTGCAACTTCCCGGTACTGCTGCTTTCGATGTACTGGAAGAAGCTGACCACCCGTGGCGCCATGATCGGCGGCTGGATGGGGCTGGTAAGTGCGGTGGGCCTGATGGTGCTCGGTCCGACCATCTGGGTGCAGATCCTGGGTCACGAGAAAGCCATCTACCCGTATGAGTACCCGGCGCTGTTCTCGATGCTGATTGCCTTTGCCGGTATCTGGTTCTTCTCGGTTACCGACAAGTCCAAGGCAGCGGATGACGAGCGTGCGCTGTTCTTCCCGCAGTTTGTCCGGTCGCAAACCGGCCTGGGAGCAAGCGGTGCTGTTTCGCACTGAGTCCTGAGCAATAAAAAAACGGCCTTCGGGCCGTTTTTTTATGTGGGGGCCATTGCACCCCCGGGTTTCTATATCTTGCCGAGCAACAACAGGATCAACAGGATGATCAGCACGGTACCAATGATGCCGGACGGGCCGTAGCCCCAACTTCTGGAGTGCGGGAAAACGGGTAAGCCACCGATCAACAGCAAAATCAGGATGATGATAAGTATGGTGCCCATGGCAGAGTCCTTTTGTTGAGTACGGTAATCAGCGTGTGCAGTTGCGATCCATCTCTTCGGTCATGACGTTCATGTCCGCCTGTTAAATCGGACTCCCACAGGCAACTAAAAGTTTAGTTCGATATGTGTTTGCCCGCGCCATTCAGCATCCTGATACAGCGTGGGCGTCGCTGCACCCTTCGCTACACTGGCCTTCAACTTCAGGAACAAGGCATCCGGCTATGCAAAACCGCATGATGATCACTGGCGCCGGGTCCGGCCTTGGCCGCGAGATTGCCCTGCGCTGGGCCCGCGAGGGTTGGCAACTGGCCCTGAGCGACATCGGCGAGGCCGGCCTGCAGCAGACCCTCACGCTGGTGCGCGAGGCGGGCGGCGAGGGCTTCGTCCAGCGTTGCGACGTGCGCGACTACAGCCAGCTCACCGCCCTGGCCCAGGCCTGCGAAGAAAAGCTCGGCGGCATCGATGTGATCGTCAACAACGCCGGGGTGGCGTCGGGCGGTTTTTTTGCCGAGCTGTCGCTGGAAGACTGGGACTGGCAGATCGCGATCAACCTGATGGGCGTGGTCAAGGGCTGCAAGGCGTTCCTGCCGCTGCTCGAACGCAGCAAGGGCCGCATCATCAACATCGCGTCCATGGCGGCGCTGATGCAGGGGCCGGCCATGAGCAACTACAACGTGGCCAAGGCCGGGGTGGTGGCGCTGTCCGAAAGCCTGCTGGTGGAGCTGCGCCAGCAACAGGTGGCGGTGCATGTGGTGTGCCCGTCGTTCTTCCAGACCAACCTGCTGGATTCGTTCCGCGGCCCCACCCCGGCAATGAAGGCCCAGGTGGGCAAACTGCTGGAAAGCTCGCCGATCAGTGCCAGCGACATTGCCGGCTACATCTACGAGGGGGTGTCGCGCGGTGACTTCATGATTCTGCCCCACGAGCAGGGGCGCCTGGCCTGGCAGCTCAAGCAGCGCGACCCGCAGGCGCTGTATGACGAAATGGCCGAGATGGCCGTGCGAATGCGTGCCAAGGGGCGTCAGACGCAGGCGTAGGCTGTTCGCTACGGTATGCTAGGCGCTTTTGCGCGGGTAGCAGCGGACGTGATGAATTATGTGTGGTTCTTTCTGGCGGCGGTGTTCGAGATCGCCGGCTGTTATGCCTTCTACATGTGGCTGCGGCTGGGCAAGAGCGGCTGGTGGATCGCCCCCGCGCTGCTCAGCCTGACCCTGTTCGGCCTGCTGCTGACCCGCGTCGAGGCGGCCTACGCCGGGCGCGCCTACGCCGCCTATGGCGGCATCTATATCGTCACTTCGCTGCTATGGCTGGCGGTGGTGGAGCGTGCCCGGCCGATGGGCAGCGACTGGCTCGGTGCGTTGCTGTGCGTGATCGGCGCCACCATCATCGTGATCGGACCACGTCTGCAAAACAGCTGAGCGGGTAGGATCTTGTAGGCAAATTCCCGCAAAGTTGTGGGAATTGTCTATTTGCCTGTCAGAGCGTTGAACCGTTTCAGCACCCGGTTCAGTCTTCACTCTCCCCTGATGTGGAGGATTGGAGAATGCTGGTCATAGGGCGCGAAGTCGGCGAGGTCATCACCATCGATGACGACATCAAGATCAAGGTGCTGTCGGTAGACGGCAACACGGTGCGTTTCGGCATCTGCGCACCGCGCGATGTGGAGGTGCACCGTGCAGAAATCTATCGGCGTATTGCCGAGCAACTGGGCAAGGGCGGCCTGGGCGCCTGATCACTGATCGTCGAGCAGCTCGCGGGGCACTTCATGCCTGGCGAGCAGTTGGCACTGCTGGCTGTCCAGGTCGAACAGGATCACCGCCTGCCCCTTGGCCAGCGCCTGGCGCACGCGCAGTACACGGGTTTCCAGCGGGGTGTCGTCGCCATTGTCGGTACCGTCGCGGGTGACGAAGTCTTCGATCAGGCGGGTGAGGGTGTCGGCTTCGAGCTGGTCGTAGGGTATCAACATAAATAAAGCTACAGAATCAGGAAAGGTTTCGCACATGCTACGCGAAACCTTTCCTGCATGTGGCCTGCATGTGGCTAGCCTTTTTGGCCAACCAGGCTGTCCACCGCCGGTACGCGGGTATCACTTTCCATTTGTGCGTCGTGTTCCAGCTGGTGGCTGAAGCTTTCCAGCGAACTGCCGGTGGGCTTGGAATCGCTGGCGAACACCGGCGGGCTGAGCAGGTAGGCGCTGAGCAGGCGGCTGAGGGCAGCCAGGCTGTCGATATGGGTGCGCTCGTAGCCGTGGGTGGCGTCGCAGCCGAACGCCAGCAGCGCGGTACGGATGTCATGCCCGGCGGTGATCGCCGAATGCGCGTCGCTGAAGTAGTAGCGGAACAGGTCGCGGCGCACCGGCAGGTTGTGCTCGCGGCCCAGGCTCAGCAGGTGGCGCGACAGGTGGTAGTCGTAGGGGCCGGCAGAGTCCTGCATGGCCACGCTGACCGCGTGTTCGCTGGAGTGCTGGCCGGGGGCGACCGGGGCGATGTCGATGCCGACGAATTCGCTGACGTCCCACGGCAATGCGGCGGCGGCCCCCGAGCCGGTTTCTTCGGTGATGGTGAACAGCGGATGGCAGTCGATCTGTGGCTGGATGCCGCTTTCGACGATGGCCTTGAGCGAGGCCAGCAGCGCCGCGACGCCGGCCTTGTCGTCCAGGTGACGGGCGCTGATATGGCCGCTTTCGGTGAACTCGGGCAACGGGTCGAAGGCCACGAAGTCACCGATGCCGATGCCCAGGGTTTCACAGTCGGCGCGGGTAGTGCAGTAGGCATCCAGGCGCAGCTCGACGTGCTCCCAGCTCACCGGCATCTGGTCGACCGCGGTATTGAAGGCGTGCCCGCTGGCCATCAGCGGCAGCACGCTGCCGCGAAACACGCCGGTGTCGGTGAACACGCTGACCCGGCTGCCCTCGGCGAAACGGCTCGACCAGCAGCCGACCGGGGCCAGGCCCAGGCGGCCGTTGTCCTGCAAGGTGCGCACGCTGGCGCCGATGGTGTCCAGGTGCGCCGAAACGGCGCGGTCGGGCGAGCTCTTGCGGCCCTTGAGGGTGGCGCGGATGGTGCCGCGCCGGGTCAGCTCGAAGGGGATACCCAGTTCTTCCAGGCGCTCGGCCACGTAGCGCACGATGGTGTCGGTGAAGCCGGTGGGGCTGGGGATGGCGAGCATTTCCAGCAGGACCTTCTGCAGATAGGTCAGGTCCGGTTCGGGCAATTGATCAGGCATGCGGACTCCTCGTGGGGCGTTGTCACGGCACCGGCCGGCTGTGCGGGAACAGCAGGTCGACGAAGCGTTCGGCAGTGGGTTGGGGTTCGTGGTTGGCCAGGCCGACCCGTTCATTGGCTTCGATGAACACGTAGTCGGGCTGGTCGGCGGCCTTGACCATCAGATCCAGGCCGACCACCGGAATGTCCAGGGCGCGGGCGGCCCGCACGGCGGCATCCACCAGGGTCGGGTGCAGGCGTGCGGTGACGTCTTCCAGGCAGCCGCCGGTGTGCAGGTTGGCGGTACGCCGTACGGCCAGGCGCTGGCCGGCGGGCAGAATGGTGTCGTAGTCGACCCCGGCGGCGTGCAGGGTGCGCTGGGTTTCGGCGTCGAGCGGGATCTTGCTTTCGCCACCGGTGGCGGCCTGGCGCCTACGGCTCTGGGCTTCGATCAGCGCACCGATGGCGTGCTGGCCGTCGCCGACGATCGAGGCCGGGTGACGAATCGCTGCGGCCACCACCTCGTAGCCGATGACCACGATGCGCAGGTCCAGCCCTTCATGAAAGCTTTCCAGCAGCACGCGGCTGTCGTATTGGCGCGCGTGCTCGATGGCGGCGTCCAGGTCTTGCAGGCAGGTCAGGTTGACCGCCACGCCGTTGCCCTGTTCGCCATCCAGCGGCTTGACCACCACCGCGCCGTGGTCTTCCAGAAAGGCCAGGTTGTCGGCGGCGTTGCCCGCCAGCTGTTGCGCCGGCAGGCTCAGGCCGGCGGCTTCGAGTACCTTGTGGGTCAGGCTCTTGTCCTGGCACAGGGTCATGCTCACGGCGGTGGTCAGGTCGCTGAGCGACTCGCGGCAGCGCACCCGGCGTCCGCCGTGGTTGAGGGTGAACAGCCCGGCGGTGGCATCGTCCACCTGCACATCGATCCCGCGCTTGTAGGCTTCCTCGACGATGATCCGCGCATAGGGGTTGAGCCCGGCCTCCGGCCCCGGCCCCAGGAACAGCGGCTGGTTGATGCCGTTCTTGCGCTTGACCGCGAAGGTGGGCAGGGTGCGAAAGCCCAGCTTGGCGTACAGCCGCTTGGCCTGGCGATTGTCGTGCAGCACCGACAGGTCGAGGTGGCTCAGCCCGCGGCTCATGAAGTGTTCGATCAGGTGGCGTACCAGTACTTCGCCGACCCCGGGCCGGGTGCAGTTGGGGTCCACGGCCAGGCACCACAGGCTGCTGCCGTGCTCCGGGTCGTCGAAGGCCTTTTGATGATTCAGGCCCATCACGCTGCCGATCACCGCACCGTTGTCCTCGTCTTCGGCCAGCCAGTACACCGGGCCGCCCTGGTGGCGCGGAGTGATCAGCGCCGGGTCGACCGGCAGCATGCCACGGGCCACGTACAGCTCGTTGATGGCTGCCCAGTCGCTGTCGCTCTGTGCGCGGCGGATACGAAAGCCGCGAAACACCCGCTGCGCCTGGCGGTAGTCGCTGAACCACAGGCGCAAGGTGTCGGAGGGGTCGAGAAACAGCTGTTGCGGCGCCTGGGCCAGTACCTGCTGGGGGGCGGCCACGTACAGCGCGATATCGCGCTCGCCGGGCTGCTCCTTGGCCAGGGCCGCCGCCAGGCTGGCCGGGTCGGGGTAGGTGTGGCCGATCAGCAGCCGGCCCCAACCGCAATGCAGCCAGCGCGGCTGGTCGTGCGGGTCGCTGCCGTCGCCGGCCAGTTGCGCCTGCAGGCGTTCATAGGACGGCACCTGGCCGCGCAGCAGGCGCTGGCCATAGGGTGAGGCATGGGCTTTCATCGATCAGATTCCTTGTTCGCTGAGCCACAGGTTCAGCGCGGCCAGTTGCCACAGCTTGGAGCCGCGCAGCGGCGTCAGTTGCCCATGCGGGTCGCTGAGCAGGCGGTCGAGCATGGCCGGGTTGAACAGGCCGCGGTCCTGGCTCGGGTCCAGCAGCAGCTCGCGTACCCAGTCCAGGGTGGCGCCTTGCAGATGCTTGAGGCCCGGTACCGGGAAGTAGCCCTTCTTGCGGTCGATGACTTCACTGGGGATGACCAGTCGCGCGGCTTCCTTGAGCACCTGCTTGCCGCCATCGGGCAGCTTGAACTGGGCCGGCACCCGCGCCGACAGCTCCACCAGCCGGTAGTCGAGGAACGGCGTGCGAGCCTCCAGGCCCCAGGCCATGGTCATGTTGTCGACCCGTTTGACCGGGTCGTCGACCAGCATCACCGTGCTGTCCAGGCGCAGGGCCTTGTCGACTGCCGCGCTGGCGCCGGGCTGGGCGAAGTGCTGGCGCACGAAGTCGCCGGCGGCGTCATTGCCCAGCAGCCAGGCCGGCTGTACGGTGTCGCGGTACTCGTCGTAGCTGCGGTCGAAGAAGGCCTCGCGGTAGGCCGCGTACGGGTCCTTGGCGCCGTCCACCTGCGGGTACCAGTGGTAGCCGGCGAACAGCTCGTCGGCACCCTGGCCGCTCTGCACCACCTTGCAGTGCTTGGCCACTTCCCGCGAGAGCAGGTAGAAGGCGATGCAGTCGTGGCTGACCATCGGCTCGCTCATGGCGCGGAACGCGGCCGGCAGTTGCTCGATGATTTCGCGCTCGTCGATGCGCAACTGGTGGTGGCGGGTGCCGTAGTGCTTGGCGATCAGGTCCGAATACTGGAACTCGTCGCCACGTTCGCCGCCGGCATCTTCGAAGCCGATGGAGAAGGTCGACAGGTCCTCGACCCCGACTTCGCGCAGCAGGCCGACCAGCAGGCTGGAGTCGACGCCGCCCGAGAGCAGCACGCCGACATCCACGGCCGCGCGCTGACGGATTGCAACGGCTTCGCGGGTGCTGTCGAGCACGCGGTCGCGCCAGTCTTCCAGGGTCAGGTGCTGTTCATCGGTGCGTGGGCCGTAGTGCAGGTTCCACCACACGTGCTGCTCGGCGCGGCCCTGGGCGTCGATGCGCATCCAGGTGGCCGGTGGCAGCTTTTCGATGTTCGCCAGCAGGGTCCGCGGGGCGGGCACCACGGCGTGGAAGTTCAGGTAGTGGTTGAGTGCCACCGGGTCGAGCACCGGGTTGATGTCGCCACCCTTGAGCAGGGCCGGCAGGCTCGATGCGAAGCGCAGGCGTTCGCCGGTGCGCGACAGGTACAGCGGCTTGACCCCCAGGCGGTCGCGGGCGAGGAACAGCTGCTGGCTGTCACGTTCCCAGATCGCCAGGGCGAACATGCCGTTCAGGCGCGGCAGCAGATCGGCGCCCCAGGCGTGGTAGCCCTTGAGCAGCACTTCGGTGTCGCCGTCCGAGTAGAAGGCATAGCCCAGGCTTTCGAGTTCGGCGCGCAGTTCGGGGAAGTTGTAGATGGCGCCGTTGAATGCCAGCGACAGGCCCAGCTGGCTGTCGATCATGGGCTGGGCCGAGCCGTCGGACAGGTCCATGATCTTCAGGCGTCGGTGGCCCAGGGCGATGGGCCCCTGGCTATGGAAGCCCCAGGCATCCGGGCCGCGGGGCGCCAGGTGATGGGTCATCCGTTCGACCGCGGCCAGGTCCGCCGGGCGTGGTGTGTTGGCTACAGGGGTGAAACGAAACTCTCCAGCTAATCCGCACATAAGTCCTTACCGGTTTTTCCGTTGGGGAAGGTGCCCTGAATTCGGGCACATAGGAACTGACCGGTGCGGATCCTGTGAGTTTTAGATCAATCTGTTATAAGCCTTCAGCCTTGCTTGCCCTTGCCGCGTATCAGTTCGCGCAACATGAAACGATTCGGGTGGCAGGCCTCGGCCACGTCGCGCGGCACCGGCAAGGGTGCGTTGTCGACCCAGGCGGCGATCAGTTCACCCGCCAGAGGCGCGGTGATCAGGCCGCGCGAACCATGGCCGCTATTCACATACAGGCCCTCCAGCCAGGGGCACGAACTGTCCGGCAGCTGTCGCGCGTCCTTGCCGAGCACGGCATACGCCTGGTTGAACGCCGCCTTGTCGGCCAACGGGCCGACGATCGGCAGGTAGTCGGGGCTGGTGCAGCGAAACGCCGCGCGGCCCTGCAGGCTGGCAGGTTCCAGCTCGCCAGCGCCAAGGCGTTCTGCCAGGTCGCCGGAGATTTCCCGCAGCAGCTCCAGGTTGCTCGCGTGTTCGGCAGCGGTGGGGGCGAGGTCGGTGCTGTGGAAGTCGAAGCTCGCCCCCAGGGTGTGTTCGCCCAGGCGCGGCGGCGCGACGTAACCGTCGGCGCACACCACGGTGCCCAGCGCGCGGCTGGCGTTGGTGGCCGGCAGGCGGGTGATCTGCCCGCGGATGCGCTTGAGCGGCAGCTCGGCGCACGGCTCGAAACGATGGATGTCCGCTGCGCTGGCCAGCACCACCAGCAGCGCGCTGGCCAGCAGGCGCTCGCCGTCCCATGCCTGCCACAAGCCGTCGACCTTGCGCAGCTGTACTACGTCATGGTGGGGCAGCAGGGTGATGTTCGGTTGCCCGGCCTGCCATTGGCACAGCGCGGGCGGATGCACCCAGCCGCCCTCGGGGTAGTACAGACCGCCACTGGGCAGGCCGACCCCGGCCACGGCTTCGGCCTGCGGCTGGTCGAGGCGCCGCAGCAGGGTGTCGCTGAACGCCTGGTCGAGCTTGATCTGGCGCTGGTCTTCCTTGTCGTCGAAGGCCAGTTGCAGCACCCCGCAGGCGTCCCAGTCGGTGCCGCGCTGCAACTGTTCGAGCAGGCGGCGGGTGTAGCCGAAGCCGGCGACGATCAGCCGCGACAGTGCGGTGCCGTGGGCCGACAGCTTCAGGTACAGCACGCCCTGGGGGTTGCCCGAGGCTTCACCGGCAGGGGCGGCGTGGCGCTCCAGCAGGCGTACCTGCCAGCCGCGCGCCGCCAGGCTGGCGGCGGTGGCGCAACCGGCCAGGCCGGCGCCGATCACCAGCGCCTCGCGAGGGCCGGCCAGCGGCGCGGGGCGCGCGAACCATGGGGCAACCGGCGCGAGCGGCGCTTGCTCGGCGGGCCAGCCGGTGAATGCGCCGCGCAGCACTTCCCATTTTTTGCCGATACCCGGAATGCGCTTCATCTTGAAGCCCACCGCAATCAGCCCGCGACGCACCCAGCCGGTGCTGGTGAAGGTGCCAAGGGTGGCACCCGGCGCCGACAGGCGTCCGAGCTGGGCGAACAGCTCGGGGGTCCACATGTCGGGATTCTTGGCCGGGGCAAAGCCATCGAGAAACCAGGCGTCGATGGGGGCGTCCAACTGCGGCAGCTGTTCCCGCGCATCGCCGATCATCAGGGTCAGGGTCACCCGACCCTGGTCGAAGACGAACTGCTGGAAACCTTCGTGCACCGCTACGTACTGCGCCAGCAGTGGCTGGCTGAACGGCGTCAGCTCGGGCCACAGGGCCAGGGCCTTGGCCAGGTCGGCATGGCTGAGGGGGTATTTTTCGACGCTGACGAAATGCAGGCGTGCCCCAGCCGGTGCACAGTCGGCGAACACCTGCCAGGCGCAGAAGAAGTTCAGGCCGGTGCCGAAGCCGGTTTCCCCGATCACCAGGCAACTGCCGTCGGCCATCGCGGCGAAGCGCTGGCGCAGGTCGTTCTGCTCGATGAACACATGACGGGTTTCCTCCAGGCTCTGCTCCTTGGAGAAATAGATGTCGTCGTACTGGCGTGAATACGGGCGGCCCTGTTCATCCCACTCGATCTGGGCGTACTGGGTCGGGGTGGCGGGGGTGTCGTTCATGTTCGGCTCGGCAACAGCGAAGCGTGCATTCTAGCCGATCGCCTTGCGACAAAGGGCTGCGTGATCCGCTAGTCTTGCTTATCCAAGAAGGGAGCCTGGTATGTTCGAATCCGCCGAAATTGGTCACGCCATCGACAAAGAAACCTATGACGCCGAAGTGCCGGCGTTGCGCGAAGCCTTGCTCGAAGCCCAGTTCGAGCTCAAGCAGCAGTCTCGCTTTGCGGTCATCGTGCTGATCAATGGCATCGAGGGGGCCGGCAAGGGCGAAACCGTCAAGCTGCTCAACGAGTGGATGGACCCGCGCCTGATCGAGGTGCGCACCTTCGACCAGCAGACCGACGAGGAGCTGGCCCGGCCGCCGGCCTGGCGCTACTGGCGGGCCTTGCCGAGCAAGGGGCGCATGGGCGTCTTCTTCGGCAACTGGTACAGCCAGATGCTGCAGGGGCGGGTGCATGGCCAGTTCAAGGACGCGGTGCTCGACCAGGCCATCAACGGTGCCGAACGGCTGGAAAAGATGCTGTGCGACGAAGGCGCGCTGATCTTCAAGTTCTGGTTTCACCTGTCCAAGAAGCAGATGAAGGCGCGGCTCAAGTCGCTCAAGGATGACCCGCTGCACAGCTGGAAGATCAGCCCGCTGGACTGGCAGCAATCGCAGACCTATGACCGGTTCGTGCGCTTCGGCGAACGGGTGCTGCGCCGCACCAGCCGTGACTATGCACCCTGGCACATCATCGAGGGCGTGGACCCGAACTACCGCAGCCTGGCAGTGGGCAAGATCCTGCTCGAGGGCCTGCAGAACGCCTTGAAGGCCAAGACCCTGGGGCGCCAGACCAACATCGCGCCGCTGGGCGAATCCATCGACGGACGCAGCCTGCTGGGCAGCCTGGACATGACCCTGCGTCTGGACAAGAACGACTACCAGGAGCAGCTGATTGTCGAGCAGGCCCGTCTGGCGGGCCTGCTGCGTGACAAGCGCATGCGTCGTCACGCGCTGGTGGCGGTGTTCGAGGGCAACGACGCGGCGGGCAAGGGCGGTGCCATTCGGCGCGTGGCCGCCGCGCTGGACCCGCGTCAGTACCGCATCGTGCCGATTGCCGCCCCTACCGAGGAGGAGCGGGCGCAGCCCTACCTGTGGCGGTTCTGGCGGCACATTCCGGCGCGCGGCAAGTTCACGGTGTTCGACCGCTCGTGGTACGGGCGGGTGCTGGTGGAGCGTATCGAGGGCTTTTGCAGCCAGGCCGACTGGATGCGCGCCTATGGCGAGATCAACGATTTCGAGGAGCAACTGCACGACGCTGGCGTGGTGGTGGTCAAGTTCTGGCTGTCGATCGACGAGCAGACCCAGCTTGAGCGTTTTCAGGAGCGCGAGCAGATACCGTTCAAACGCTTCAAGATCACCGAGGAAGACTGGCGCAACCGCGACAAGTGGGACGCGTACTCCGAGGCGGTGGGCGACATGGTCGACCGCACCAGCACCGAAGTGGCGCCCTGGACGCTGGTGGAGGCCAATGACAAGCGTTGGGCGCGAGTGAAGGTGCTGCGCACCATCAACGAGGCGCTGGAGGCGGCGTTCAAGAAAGACAAGAAGTGATCATTGGCCGCATCGCGGGGCAAGCCCGCTCCCACAGGAACTCCATCAGCCTTGTGGGAGCGGCTTGACCCGCGACGGCTGCATAGCAGACCTTTTTTCAGCCTTTGCTGCCGGCCTCGAGCATCTGCTCCGGCCTTACCCATTCATCGAACTGCGCATCGGTCAGATACCCCAGTTCCAGCGCTGCCTCGCGCAGGGTGGTGCCTTCGGCGTAGGCCTTCTTGGCGATCTGCGCCGACTTGTCGTAACCGATATGCGGGTTGAGCGCCGTCACCAGCATCAGCCCGCGCTCCAGGTGCTCGGCCATCTGCTGCGGGTCCGGCTCGATGCCCGCCACGCAGTGCTGCTGGAAGTTGCGGCAGCCATCGGCCAGCAGTTCGATCGACTGCAGCAGGTTGTGGATGATCACCGGCTTGAACACGTTGAGCTGCAGGTGGCCCTGGCTGGCGGCAAAGCCGATGGTGGTGTCGTTGCCCAGCACCTGGCAGGCCAGCATCGACAGTGCCTCGCACTGGGTCGGGTTGACCTTGCCGGGCATGATCGAGCTGCCCGGCTCGTTGGCCGGCAGGCGCACCTCGGCCAGCCCCGCGCGCGGCCCGGAGCCGAGCAGGCGCAGGTCGTTGGCCAGCTTCATCAGGGCCACGGCCAGGGTTTTCAGCGCACCGGCCAGGGTGATCAGCGGCTCGTGCCCGGCCAGTGCTGCAAACTTGTTGGGCGCGGTGACGAACGGCAGCCCCGACAAGGCGGCAAGCTCGGCGGCGATCGCCTCGGCAAACCCGTGCGGCGCGTTCAGCCCGGTACCCACGGCGGTACCGCCCTGGGCCAGTTCGCACACCGCCGGCAGCGCCGCGCGGATGGCGCGCTGGGCGTAGTCCAGCTGGGCCACGTAGGCCGAGACCTCCTGGCCGAAGGTGATCGGGGTGGCGTCCATCATGTGGGTTCGCCCGGTCTTGACCAGTTGCATGTGGCGTGCGGCCAGTTCGGCCAACCCGCCCGACAGCTCGGCGATGGCCGGCAGCAGTTGCTGGTTGACCGCCTGTGCAGCGGCAATGTGCATGGCGGTCGGGAAACAGTCGTTGGAGCTCTGTGAGCGGTTGACGTGGTCGTTGGGGTGCACCGGCACCTTGCCGCCGCGGCCTTTGCCGGCCAGCTCGTTGGCGCGCCCGGCCAGCACTTCGTTGGCGTTCATGTTGCTCTGGGTACCGCTGCCGGTCTGCCACACCACCAGCGGGAACTGGTCGTCATGCTCGCCGGCCAACACCTCGTCGGCGGCCTGTTCGATCAGGCGGGCGATGTCGGCCGGCAGGTCGCCGTTGCGGTCATTGACCCGCGCTGCGGCTTTCTTGATCAGCACCAGCGCGTGCAGTACCGCCAGCGGCATGCGTTCCTTGCCGATGGCAAAGTTGATCAGCGAGCGCTGGGTCTGGGCACCCCAGTAGGCCTCGTCAGGAACTTCAACCGGGCCCAGGCTGTCAGTTTCGATACGGCTCATGCGGTACGCACTCCTTCAATGGCTTGTTTGCGCAGTTTAGGCCCTGATTCGGCATGGCGGTTCCATTGCCTGTCGTCCCTCTTGAGCAGGCTGCCCCAGTCGGCGCAGAATGCTCTACTCTGGGTACGCCCTCTTTTTATTTTAAGGAATTTCGATGACCCGTCTTCGCGCCCTCTGCACGGCTGTCGCGCTGGTCTGCGCCAGCGGCCAGGCACTCGCCGATACCGCCAGCCACAACGCCAGCGCTGAAAAATTCCTGGTGATGGCGCACGCCGACAAACTGGGTACCCCGGTCTACATGCAGGTGCAGCAGATGTTTGCCCAGCGCTTCGAGCAGACCAAGGCGCCGGCGTCCAAAAAGGCCGTGCTTGAAACCTACCAGGCCAAGGCCAACGCCGCCCTGGACCAGGCCATCGGCTGGAACAAGCTCAAGCCGGACATGATCAAGCTGTACACCAGCACCTTCAGCGAATCCGAGCTCAAGGACCTGGTCGCCTTCTACCAGTCGCCACTGGGCAAGAAAGTCCTGGAAAAGATGCCTGCCGTTACACAGCAGTCGGCCCAGCTGACCCAGCAGAAGCTTGAAAGCGCCGTGCCGGTGGTCAACAAGCTGTTGGCCGACATGACCAACGAGCTGGACCCGTCCGCCGGCAAGGCGGCCGCACCGGCCAAGAAACCTTAAGCGGAGCCCAGCATGTCGATGCAGCAGAAGATCGAACAGAGCCTGGCGGCGCTCGCCCCGCAACACCTCGAGGTGCTGGACGAGAGCCACATGCACAGCCGGGGCCAGCAGACCCACTACAAGGCCGTGCTGGTCAGCGAACAGTTCGATGGCTTGAACAGCGTCAAGCGCCACCAGAAGGTCTACGCCACCCTGGGTGACCTGATGGGGCAGTTCCATGCCCTGGCGTTGCATACCTACACCCCGCAGGAATGGCAGAAAGTCGGCAGCGCGCCGGCTTCGCCCACCTGCGCCGGAGGCAGCAAACACTGAAATCCCTTTCAGGTTTTTGCTAGAATCCGCAACGCGCCGCCTGTCGGCGCGTTTTTTATTGTCGACCCGGTCCGCCCTTTGCGAGGGTGACCACCTGGAGAATCAAGGCATGACCCAAGCTATCGTCGTGGCGGCGCTGTACAAGTTCGTCACCCTGAAAGATTACGTCGAGCTGCGCGAGCCGCTGCTCGAGACCATGGAGCGCAACGGGGTCAAGGGCACCCTGCTGCTGGCCGAAGAGGGTATCAACGGCACCGTGTCGGGTACCCGCGAAGGCATCGATGGCCTGCTGGCCTGGCTGCGCAGCGATGCGCGCCTGGTGGACATCGATCACAAGGAATCGTACTGCGACGAACAGCCGTTCTACCGCACCAAGGTCAAGCTCAAGAAAGAGATCGTGACCCTCGGCGTGCCGGGCGTGGACCCGAACCGGACGGTCGGTACCTATGTCGAGCCCAAGGACTGGAACGAGCTGATCAGCGACCCCGAAGTGCTGCTGATCGACACCCGCAACGACTATGAAGTGGCGATTGGTACCTTCGAGGGCGCCATCGACCCCAAGACCACCACCTTTCGCGAGTTTCCCGAGTACATCAAGGCCAACTTCGACCCTGCCCGGCACAAGAAGGTGGCGATGTTCTGCACCGGTGGCATCCGCTGCGAAAAAGCCTCCAGCTATATGCTCGGCGAGGGTTTCGAAGCGGTCTATCATCTTAAGGGTGGCATCCTGAAGTACCTCGAGGAGGTTCCCCAGGAAGAAACGCGCTGGCAGGGCGACTGCTTTGTCTTCGACAACCGCGTGACCGTGCGTCACGACCTCAGCGAAGGCGACTACGACCAGTGCCACGCCTGTCGTACCCCGATCAGCGTGGAAGAACGGGCCTCCGAGCATTATTCGCCAGGCATCAGCTGCCCGCATTGCTGGGACAGCCTGAGCGAGAAGACCCGGCGCAGCGCCATCGATCGGCAGAAGCAGATCGAGTTGGCCAAGGCCCGCAACATGCCGCACCCGATCGGCCACAACTATCGCAAAGCCGAGGTGTGATGGATGACCGCTCGCCTGCTGTATGTAATGGACCCGATGTGCTCCTGGTGCTGGGGTTTCGCACCCGTGGCCGAGGCCCTGATACGGCAGGCGCGCGAGGCCGGCGTGGACACCCACCTGGTGCCCGGCGGCCTGCGCTCGGGCAGCAGTGCGCTGGATGCCTCCACCCGGCGCTACATTCTTGAACACTGGCAGGCGGTCAACCAGGCCACTGGCCAGCCGTTCCAGCTCGAGGGCGCGATGCCCGAAGGCTTTGTCTACGACACCGAACCTGCCTGCCGCGCGCTGGTGGCTGCACGCAGCCTCGACCCGCAGCGGGCCTGGACGCTGCTGGGGATGATCCAGCAGGCGTTCTACCAGCGCAGCGAAGACGTGACCCTGCCGGTCAAGCTGGTGGAGCTGGCCGAGCAGGCCGGTTTCGACCGCGCCGCCTTCGCCGAGGCCTTCAGCAGCGGCGACACCCGCAGCGCCACCGCCGCCGACTTCACCTGGGTGCAGGACCTGGGCATCGCGGGCTTCCCGACCCTGCTCGCCGAGCGCAATGGCCAACTGGCCCTGCTGACCAACGGCTACCAGGCCCTGGGGGCGCTGCAGCCGCTGCTGGGGCGCTGGCTGGAGCATGCGGTCAATGCTTGACCTGCCTGGCTCCCCCGACCCGGTGCCCGGGCCGACGCCGGCACCTGTCGATCGCTTGAGCTGGGCCGAGATCCGGCGCCTGGCGCAACACCACAAGAAAGCCCTGTGGACTGCCAACGGCGTGGCCGTGCTGGCGGCCCTGTGCAGTGTGCCGATTCCGCTGCTGCTGCCGTTGCTGGTCGACGAAGTGCTGCTGGGGCACGGCGATGCGGCGCTCAAGTGGATGAACAACCTGCTGCCCGCCAGCTGGCAGGTGGCGGCCGGCTACATCGGCCTGATGCTGGTCTTCACCCTGACGCTGCGCTGTGCGGCACTGGCTTTCAACGTGGTGCAGGCCAAGCTGTTCGCCGGGCTGGCCAAGGACATCGTCTACCGGCTGCGCATCCGCCTGATCGAGCGGCTCAAGCGCATCTCGCTGAGCGAGTACGAGAGCCTGGGCAGCGGTACGGTGACCACGCACCTGGTCACCGATCTGGACACCGTGGACAAGTTCGTCGGTGAAACCCTCAGCCGCTTTCTGGTGGCCATGCTCACGCTGGCCGGCACCTCGGCGATCCTGTTGTGGATGCACTGGCAGCTGGCGCTGTTGATCCTGCTGTTCAACCCGCTGGTGATCTTTGCCACGGTGCAGTTGGGCAAGCGGGTCAAGCACCTGAAGAAACTCGAGAACGACAGCACCTCGCGCTTCACCCAGGCACTGACCGAAACCCTGGATGCGATCCAGGAAATCCGTGCCGGCAACCGCCAGGGCTACTTTCTCGGGCGCTTGGGCATGCGTGCCCAGGAGGTGCGCAACTATGCGGTGTCCTCGCAATGGAAGAGCGATGCCAGCAGCCGCGCCAGTGGCTTGCTGTTCCAGTTCGGCATCGACATCTTTCGCGCAGCGGCCATGCTCACGGTGCTGTTTTCCGACCTCAGCATCGGCCAGATGCTGGCGGTGTTCAGCTACCTGTGGTTCATGATCGGCCCGGTGGAGCAGTTGCTCAACCTGCAGTACGCCTACTACGCGGCAGGTGGTGCGCTGAGCCGGATCAACGAGCTGCTGGCGCGCAGCGACGAGCCGCAGTATCCCGGCGGCATCGACCCTTTCGCGGGGCAGACCACCGTGGGCATCGAGGTGCGCGGGCTGCGTTTCGGCTATGGCGAGGAGCCGGTGCTGGACCAGTTGAACCTGTCCATCGCACCCGGCGAGAAGGTGGCCATCGTCGGCGCCAGCGGCGGCGGCAAGAGCACCCTGGTGCAGCTGTTGCTGGGCCTGTACAGCGCCCAGGCCGGCAGCATCCGCTTCGGCGGTTCGACCTTGCAGGAGATCGGCCTGGAAACCCTGCGCGAGCATGTGGCGGTGGTGTTGCAGCACCCGTCGCTGTTCAACGACACCGTGCGCGCCAACCTGACCATGGGCCGCGAGAGTACCGATGAGGCCTGCTGGCAGGCGCTGCGCATTGCCCAGCTCGACGCCACCATCGCCGCGCTGCCACAGGGCCTGGACAGTGTGGTGGGACGTTCGGGCGTGCGTCTGTCCGGCGGGCAGCGCCAGCGTCTGGCGATAGCGCGCATGGTGCTGGCCGAGCCCAAGGTCGTCATTCTCGATGAGGCTACCTCGGCGCTGGACGCGGCCACCGAGTACAACCTGCACCAGGCGCTGAGCCGCTTCCTCAGTGCCCGTACCACCCTGATCATCGCTCACCGCCTGTCGGCAGTGAAGCAGGCCGACCGCGTGCTGGTGTTCGACGGCGGGCATGTCGCCGAGGATGGCGGTCACCAGCAGCTGATCGCCGAGGGCGGGTTGTACGCCAAGCTCTATGGGCATTTGCAACAGAGCTGAGGGCCTTCTACTGTACAACTGTTGTACAGGTGAAAAAGGGCCTGATGGCAGGTGGCAAATGGCCTAGGCTGTGTCTGTGCAGGATGAGACTCATCGGGCTGCGCATTGCTGCAAGGGACCTCATGAAGCAGAAACGGACTCTCGAAGCGCCCAGGTTGTTGGGCATCATCTGGCCTTTTGTGGCGGTCGTACTGTTCCAGGCCTTGCTGGGGGGCATCAGCCTCTATGCCTTGTCGGCCGTGCGCGGTTATGTGGCGGGCGAGAGCCTGTGGTCCAAGGGGCAGAAGGACGCCATCTACTTCCTGAGCCTGTATACCGACAGCCGCGACGAGGCGGCCTACCAGAAGTACCGGCAGGCCATCGCCATCCCCCAGGGTGGGCACCAGCTGCGCACCGCGCTGGACGCCAAGCCCCTGGACCTGGCCGCTGCGCGCCAGGGCATCCTCAGGGGCGGCAACCACCCGGATGACATCGACAGCGTCATCTGGCTCTACCTGAATTTCCGTCATGTCAGCTACATGGAACGCGCCATCGAACGCTGGTCGGTGGGGGACGACTACCTGCAGCAGCTGGATGCGCTGGCCAACCGGATCCACCAAGGTATCGTCACCGGGAATGTCACTGCGCAGCGGGTTGCAGCCTGGAAGGGTGAGATCGCCGCGATCAACGACGCGGTAACCCCCGCTGCCATGGCGTTCAGCGATGCACTGGGCGAAGGATCGCGCATGCTGTTGCGCCTGCTGCTGGTGGTCAACCTGGCTACGGCACTGTTTCTGATTGCGCTGGCCTGCCTGCGTACGCACAAGCTGCTGGCGCAGCGGCAGGCCTTTGCCAGCGCCCTGCAGGTGGAGAAGGATCGGGCGCAGATCACCTTGCAGTCGATTGGCGATGGGGTGATCACCACCGATGTCGAGGGCTGTATCGCCTACATGAACCCTGCCGCCGAGCAGTTGACCCACTGGAGCGCCGGACAGGCCCAGGGCCTGCCGCTGGCGGCGCTGTTCAGCCTGCTGGACGACAACGCCGAAAAAGACAGCCTGTCCCTTACCGAGCGCATTCTGAGCGGTACCCTCAAGGGCGGCAGCGAGCACGCCAAGCTGATCCAGCGGCTGGACGGCAGCACGGTGTCGGTGGCCCTGGTGGGCTCGCCGATCATCAGTGACGGTCAGGTCAGCGGCATCGTGCTGGTGCTGCACGACATGACCCAGGAGCGCCAGTACATCGCCAACCTGTCGTGGCAGGCCACCCATGATGCCCTCACCGGGCTGGCCAACCGGCGCGAATTCGAATACCGGCTGGAGCTGGCACTGGGCGACCTGGGCCGCCAGGCGGCGCGCCACACCCTGCTGTTTCTGGACCTGGATCAGTTCAAGCTGGTCAACGACACCTGTGGCCATGCGGCGGGCGACGAATTGCTGCGTCACATTTGCGCGGTGCTGCAGGCGGGCGTTCGCGAGGGCGATACCCTGGCGCGCCTGGGCGGCGACGAGTTCGGTATCCTGCTGGAGAACTGCCTGCCCGAGCAGGCCGAGCGCATTGCCGAGAACCTGCGCCAGACCGTGCAGAGCCTGCACTTCGTGTGGAAGGGGCGCCCGTTCATGACCACCGTGAGCGTGGGCCTGGTCCACCTGCAACTGGCACCCCATACGCTGGAGGCCTCGCTGCGTGCGGCCGACATGGCGTGCTACATGGCCAAGGAGAAGGGGCGCAACCGGGTGCAGGTGTACCACCCAGACGACACCGAGCTGTCCATGCGCTTTGGCGAGATGGCCTGGATCCAACGCCTGCACATCGCCCTGGAGGAAGACCGCTTCTGCCTGTATGCCCAGGAAATCGCGCCACTGGCGGCCGGTGAGTCGGATGCCGGTCATCTGGAAATACTGCTGCGCCTGCATGATGAGAGCGGGCGCATCATCCTGCCCGACAGCTTCATCCCGGCCGCCGAACGCTATGGGCTAATGATGGCCCTGGATCGCTGGGTGGTGAACAGAGTGTTCAAGGTGATTCGCCAGGCGCTGGACGAGGGGCGAAAGGGGCCATTGGCAATGTGCGCCATCAACCTGTCGGGCAGCAGTATCGGCGATGACAAGTTTCTGGATTATCTGCAGCGTCAGTTCGTCGAGTACGCCATACCGCCTGAAATGATCTGTTTCGAGATCACCGAAACCAGTGCGATTGCCAACCTGGGCAGCGCCATTCGTTTCATCAACGAATTGAAAGGGCTGGGTTGCCACTTTTCTCTGGACGACTTCTGCGCCGGCATGTCGTCGTTTGCCTACCTCAAACACTTGCCCGTGGACTTCCTGAAAATCGACGGGAGTTTCGTCAAGGACATGCTTGACGATCCTATTAACCGGGCTATGGTCGAAGTGATCAACCATATTGGCCACGTCATGGGCAAGCGCACCATTGCCGAGTTTGTCGAGACGCCCCTGATCGAACAGGCGCTGCATGAAATTGGTGTCGATTACGCCCAGGGCTACCTGATCGAGCGGCCGCAGGTGTTCACCTGTGAAAGCTTGCAACGCCGGCGTATCCGCTCTCGGCCCTTGCTGTTCAAGACGCCGGGGACGTTTCGCTGAACGTTCACTTCAAATCACAAGGATGTAGGGATATGACAGTGATTGATGCATTTGAGCGAGTGGGTCCATTGATGGACGCGCAAAGTTATCCACTCTGGGCTCAGAAACTGATCGAGGATTGCAGTGCGAGCAAGCAGCGGGTGGTAGAGCATGAAATCTATCACCGCCTGCGCGACGGCAAGCTGAGCCAGCGCACCCTGCGCCAGTATCTGATCGGCGGCTGGCCGGTAGTCGAACAGTTTTCGGTATACATGGCGCAGAACCTTGCCAAGACCAGTTTTGCCCGCCACCCGGGGGAAGACATGGCGCGTCGCTGGCTGATGCGCAATATCCGTGTCGAGCTCAACCATGCCGACTACTGGGTGCACTGGGCCCAGGCGCACGGGGTCAGCCTGGACGATCTGAACGAGCAGAACGTGCCGGCCGAGTTGCAGGCGCTGAGTGACTGGTGCTGGCATACCTGTGCAGCCGATTCGCTGATCGTGGCCATGGCCGCGACCAACTATGCGATCGAAGGCGCGGTGGGGGAGTGGTCGGCGCTGGTGTGTTCGACGGATACCTACGCCAACGGCTTTCCCGAAAGCGGGCGCAAGCGCGCCATGAAGTGGCTGAGGATGCACGCGCAGTATGACGACGAGCACCCTTGGGAGGCGTTGGAGATCATCTGCACGCTGGCGGGCAACAACCCACCACAGGCGCTGCAGACCCAGCTGCGTCGTGCGATCTGCAAGAGCTACGACTACATGTACCTGTTTCTGGAGCGCTGTCTGCAGTTGGAGCAGTCCCCACAGGCCGAGCCGGGCTCCACTGCCCGGTCACGCTCGGCCCTGGTCGGCGCCTGAGGCCTACTGCGCGTTGAGCGCCTGGCCGTTGATGCCCTTGCTGTCCGGGCCCATCAGGTAGAGGTAGACCGGCATGATCTGCTCGGGCAGCGGGTTGTTCTCCGGTGCCTCGGCAGGGTAGGCCTGGGCGCGCATGCTGGTGCGTGTGGCGCCCGGGTTGACGCTGTTGGCGCGCACGGGGGCAACGTTCTCCAGCTCGTCGGCGAGGGTCTGCATCAGGCCTTCGGTGGCGAATTTCGATACGCCATAGGCACCCCAGTAGGCCCGGCCCTTGCGACCGACGCTGCTGGAGGTGAACACCACCGAGGCATCCTCAGACAGCTTGAGCAGCGGCAGCAGGGTGCTGGTGAGCATGAACATGGCGTTGACGTTGATGTGCATGACGCGCATGAAGTTCTCGCCCGACAACTGCTCCAGCGGGGTACGCGGGCCGATGATGGAGGCGTTGTGCAGCAGCCCGTCGAGACGACCGAATTCGTTTTCCACCATCACTGCCAGCTCATCGTACTGATGGGGCAGGGCGGTTTCGAGGTTGAAGGGCACAACCACCGGTGCCGGATGGCCGGCTGCGGTGATCTGGTCGTACACCTCGTTGAGGTTGGCTTCGGTCTTGCCCAGCAGCAGTACCGTGGCGCCATGGGCGGCGTAGGCCTTGGCAGCAGCGGCGCCGATGCCGCGACCGGCGCCGGTGACCAGGATGACCCGACCGTTTAGCAGGCCGGGGCGGGCGGTGTAGTCGAACATGGGATTCCCTCGAGATCGTGGTGAGGCATTCGCCGGCACGGCCGGCTCCTACAAATCGATGCGGTGTTGCAGGAGTCGGCCGTGCCGGCGAAGCTTTTGGCGGGTGTCGGCGATCAGCAGCCGCACAGGGCGCTGTCGAGCACCTTGCGCAGGTCCAGCGGATGATCGACCACCACGTCCGCGCCCCAGTTGTTGGGGTTGTCCTCTGGATGAATATAGCCGTAGCGCACCGCTGCGGTGCGGGTGCCGGCGTCGCGGCCCGACTCGATGTCGCGCAGGTCGTCACCCACGAACAGCACGCTGGCCGGGTCCAGGTTCAGGGTCTTGCAGGCCAGGATCAGCGGCTCGGGGTCGGGCTTGCTGTTCTTCACGTGATCCGGGCAGATCAGCAGCGACGAACGCTCGGCCAGGCCCAGCTGCTGCATGATCGGCTCTGCGAAGCGTACCGGCTTGTTGGTGACCACGCCCCACAGCAGGTTGCCTTTTTCGATGTCGGCCAGCAGCTCGGCCATGCCGTCGAACAGCTTGCTGTGCACCGCGCAATCCTTCTGGTAGCGCTCGAGGAATTCCAGGCGCAGCGCCTCGAACTCGGGGGCTTCGGGGTTCATCGCGAACGCGGCGGCGACCATGGCTCGGGCGCCACCGGAAATCACCTCGCGAATCCGTTCGTCGTCGATTGCCGGAAGGCTGCGGTCGGCCAGCATGGCCTGGCAGATGGCGATGAAATCCGGCGCCGTGTCGAGCAGGGTGCCGTCCATGTCGAAAAGTACTGCTCGCAAACGCATGCTCATTCCTCGCGCAGGGTCTGGATCATGTAGTTGACGTCGACGTCGCTGGCCAGTTTGTAGTGCTTGGTCAGCGGGTTGTAGGTCAGGCCGATGATGTCCTTGACGCTCAGGCCCGCTTCGCGGCTCCAGGCGCCCAGTTCGGACGGTCGGATGAATTTCTTGAAGTCATGGGTGCCGCGCGGCAGCAGCTTCATGATGTATTCCGCACCGATGATGGCGAACAGGTAGGCCTTGGGGTTGCGGTTGATGGTGGAGAAGAATACCTGGCCACCGGGCTTGACCATGCGGTAGCAGGCGCGGATCACCGAGGAGGGGTCGGGTACGTGCTCGAGCATCTCCAGGCAGGTGACCACGTCGAACTGCTCGGGCATTTCCTCGGCCAGGGCTTCGGCGGTGATCTGCCGGTATTCCACCTCGACGCCGGACTCCAGCTGGTGCAGGCGGGCGACGGCCAGCGGCGCTTCACCCATGTCGATGCCGGTGACGGTGGCACCCCGCAGGGCCATGGCCTCGCTGAGAATGCCGCCGCCGCAACCGACGTCGAGCACTTTCTTGCCGGCCAGCTTGACACGCTCGTCGACCCAGTTGACCCGCAGTGGATTGATGTCGTGCAGTGGCTTGAATTCGCTCTCGCGGTCCCACCAGCGGTGGGCCAGGGCTTCGAATTTGGCGATTTCGGCGTGGTCGACGTTGCTCATGGAACGGTCCTCAGAAACTTTGATAATTCGCTACAGGTCGGCAGCCGTGGCTGCCGACGGGTTATTCGTGCTGGCCGCCGATGCGCTGGCCCCAGTCACAGGCGCTGGCATGCAGGGCCTGTTCGTCGAGCCGGGTGAGGCGGCGCTCATCGAGCAGTTGCCGGCCGGCCACCCAGACATGTCTTGCGCAGTCCCGCCCGCTGGCATACACCAGTTGCGAGACCGGGTCGTAGATCGGCTGCTGGGCCAGGCCCGACAGGTCGAATGCCACCAGGTCGGCAGCCTTGCCCAGCTCCAGCGAGCCGGTTACGGCCTCCAGGCCCAGGGTGCGGGCGCCGTTGAGGGTTGCCATGCGCAAGGCGCGATGGGCATCCAGGGCGCTGGCCGAACCTGACACGGCCTTGGCCAGCAGGGCCGCTGTACGGGTTTCGCCCAGCAGGTCGAGGTCGTTGTTGCTGGCGGCGCCATCGGTGCCTATGGCTACGTTGACGCCAGCCTGCCACAGGCGTTCCACCGGGCAGAAGCCGCTGGCCAGCTTGAGGTTGGATTCGGGGCAGTGCACCACGCTGGTGTTGCTTTCTACCAGCAGGGCCAGGTCGTCGTCGCTGACCTGGGTCATGTGCACGGCCTGCAGGCGCGGGCCCAACAGGCCGATGCGTGCCAGGCGCGCCAATGGCCGCTCGCCGCACTGGTCGATGGACTGCTGCACCTCGAAGGCGGTCTCGTGCAGGTGCATGTGCACCGGCGCGTCCAGCTCTTCGGCGATCACCCGGACCTTTTCCAGGTTGGCGTCGCTGACCGTGTACGGTGCGTGCGGGCCCAGGGCCACGGTGATGCGCGGATGGTGGCGCAGGTCGCCGAACAGCTCCACGCCCAGGTGCAGGCCTTCGTCGAAGGTGCGGGCGCCGGGAATCGGGAAGTCCAGCAACGGCACTGCGATCTGCGCGCGCATGCCGCTGTCGTGCACGCATTCGCTGGCGATCTTGGGGAAGAAGTACATGTCCGAGAAGCAGGTGATGCCACCCTTGAGCTGTTCGGCAATGGCCAGGTTGGTGCCGTCACGCACGAAGGCTTCATCGACCCAGCGGGCTTCGGCGGGCCAGATGTGCTCCTGCAGCCAGGTCATCAGCGGCAAGTCGTCGGCCAGGCCGCGAAACAGCGTCATCGCGGCGTGGCCGTGGGCGTTGATCAGGCCGGGGGCGAGCAGGCAGCCGGGCAGCTCGCGCACCTCGGTGGCCTGCAGGCGCAGGGCGTCTTCGCGCGGGCCGATGAAGACGATCAGGCCGTCGCGGATACCGATGCCGTGGCCCTTGAGAACCACCCCGGCCGGTTCGACGGGCACCAGCCACGAGGGCAGGAGCAACAGGTCGAGGGGAGGGGCAGGCTTGGGCATGTGCGAAAATCCCGGTATCGCGGAAGGTGGGGGCGAAGTATACCCGAGCGTCCGCGGCTGGGGCTCGTTATAATCGTGCGCTTTTGATGTCCGAATGACGGGGTGAGGCATGCGCGATCGACTGTTGGCTGCGGAGAAGGTGACGGCCATCGATTGGCGGGATGGTGCCCTGTATCTGCTCGACCAGCGTGCGCTGCCGTTCGAGCAGCGCTGGCTGGCGTATAACGACGCCGTCGGGGTGGCCGAGGCCATCCGCACCATGGTGGTGCGCGGCGCCCCGGCCATCGGCATCAGTGCGGCCTATGGCCTGGTGCTGGCGCTGCGCCAGCGCCTGGCGGATGGCGATGACTGGGAAATGGCTCTGGAAGAGGACTTCGAGCTGCTGGGCGAAGCCCGTCCCACCGCCGTCAACCTGTTCTGGGCACTGAACCGCATGCGCGAGCGGCTGTTGCGGATCAAGGCCGGGGATGACGTGCTGGCGATCATGCTGGCCGAAGCCGAGGCCATTCACGAGAGCGACCGTGAAGCCAACCTGACCATGGCCCAGCTGGGCGCCGAGCTGATTCGCAGGCATCAGGGCAGCGAGCAGGCCATCCTCACCCACTGCAATGCCGGCGCGCTGGCCACGGGCGGGTTCGGCACTGCGCTGGGGGTGATTCGCGCCGCGTACCTGGAAGGCATGGTGGAGCGGGTGTACGTGGCCGAGACCCGGCCCTGGCTGCAAGGGTCGCGGCTGACCGCCTGGGAGCTTGCCGGTGAAGGGGTGCCGGTGACCATCGGCGTCGATTCCGCCGCCGCGCACCTGATGAAGACCAAGGGCATCACCTGGGTGATCGTCGGCGCCGACCGCATCACTGCCAATGGCGACGTGGTCAGCAAGATCGGCACCTACCAGCTGGCGGTCAATGCCATGCACCATGGGGTTCGCTTCATGGTGGTGGCGCCCAGTTCGAGCATCGACCTCAACCTGGCCAGTGGCGAGGAGGTGATGCTCGAGGAGCGGGATGTCAGCGAGCTGCTGGAGGTGGGCGGCGAACGGGTCGGGGCCGGGGTAGAGGCCTTCAATCCGGTGTTCGATGTGACGCCGGCAGACCTGATCGACGTGATCGTGACCGAAAAGGGCATTGTCGAGCGTCCGGACGCGGCCAAGATGGCGCAGTTGATGTGCCGCAAGCGGTTGCATTGAAGTCCGCGCCGCGCCCTTTGCCGGCAAGCCGGCCTCAGATCGGGCGGCGGTTTGCCATACTCCCAAGCCTATCGGGACTGTGGTAACATCCGACGGTTTCCAAGACCGCCTCCCGAGGCGGTCTTTACTGCGCAGATCCATGGCATAACTCGTTGATTTGTCGTAAGTCGCTGCCGGTCATCTGCTTGCAGCGGCGAGCTTCGTTCGTCCCATATGGATGTGACGAGGTTTCACCAGAAAAAGGAATCAGGCTTCTCATGGGCGAACTGGCCAAAGAAATCCTACCGGTCAATATCGAAGACGAACTGAGACAGTCCTACCTCGACTACGCGATGAGCGTCATTGTCGGGCGTGCACTGCCCGATGCGCGTGATGGCTTGAAGCCCGTGCATCGCCGCGTTCTGTTTGCGATGAGTGAACTGGGTAACGACTGGAACAAACCGTACAAGAAATCCGCCCGTGTGGTCGGTGACGTGATCGGTAAGTATCACCCCCACGGTGATACCGCGGTCTACGACACCATCGTCCGTATGGCCCAGCCGTTCTCGCTGCGCTACCTGCTGGTGGACGGCCAGGGCAACTTCGGTTCGGTGGACGGCGACAATGCCGCGGCCATGCGATACACCGAAGTGCGCATGACCAAGCTGGCGCACGAGCTGCTGGCAGACCTGCACAAGGAAACCGTCGACTGGGTGCCCAACTACGACGGCACCGAGCAGATTCCGGCGGTCATGCCGACCAAGATCCCGAACCTGCTGGTCAACGGCTCCAGCGGTATCGCCGTGGGCATGGCGACCAACATTCCGCCGCACAACCTCGGTGAAGTCATCGACGGTTGCCTGGCGCTGATCGACAACGCCGACATCACGGTCGATGAGCTGATGCAGTTCATCCCGGGGCCGGACTTCCCGACTGCCGCGATCATCAACGGTCGCCAGGGCATCATCGAGGCCTACCGTACCGGTCGCGGGCGCATCTACATGCGTGCCCGCTCGACGGTCGAGGACATCGACAAGGTCGGTGGCCGCCAGCAGATCGTGATCACCGAGCTGCCGTACCAGCTGAACAAGGCGCGGTTGATCGAGAAGATCGCCGAGCTGGTCAAGGAAAAGAAACTCGAGGGCATCACCGAGCTGCGCGACGAGTCCGACAAGGACGGCATGCGCATCGTCATCGAGCTGCGCCGTGGCGAAGTGCCGGAGGTGATCCTCAACAACCTCTATGCCCAGACCCAGCTGCAGGCCGTGTTCGGCATCAACATCGTGGCGCTGATCGACGGCCGTCCGCGGGTGCTGAACCTCAAGGACCTGCTCGAGGCGTTCGTGCGTCACCGCCGCGAGGTGGTCACCCGCCGTACCGTGTTCGAGCTGCGCAAGGCCCGTGAACGCGGTCATATCCTCGAGGGCCAGGCGGTCGCACTGTCCAACATCGACCCGGTCATCGCCCTGATCAAGGCTTCGCCGACGCCGTCCGAGGCCAAGGAAGCGCTGATCGGCACGCCGTGGGAGTCCAGTGCCGTGCAGGTGATGGTCGAGCGCGCCGGCGCCGATTCCTGCCGCCCGGAAACCCTCGACGAGCAGTACGGCCTGCGTGATGGCAAGTACTACCTTTCGCCCGAACAGGCCCAGGCCATCCTGGACCTGCGCCTGCACCGCCTGACCGGCCTGGAGCACGAGAAGCTGCTGGCCGAGTACCAGGAGATTCTCAAGCAGATCGGCGAGCTGATTCGCATCCTGAACAACGCCGAGCGCTTGATGGAAGTGATCCGCGAAGAGCTGGAGCTGATCCGCGCCGAGTATGGCGACGTGCGCCGCACCGAGATTCTCGATGCACGCCTGGACCTGACCCTGGGTGACATGATCCCGGAAGAAGACCGCGTGGTGACCATCTCCCACGGCGGCTACGCCAAGACCCAGCCGCTGGCGGCCTACCAGGCCCAGCGCCGTGGCGGCAAGGGCAAGTCGGCCACCGGCGTCAAGGACGAGGACTACATCTCGCACCTGCTGGTCGCCAACAGCCACACCACGCTGCTGCTGTTCTCCAGCAAGGGCAAGGTGTACTGGCTCAAGACCTACGAAATCCCCGAGGCGTCGCGTGCCGCACGTGGCCGTCCGCTGGTGAACCTGCTGCCGCTGGGCGAGGGCGAGGTCATCACCACCATGCTGCCGGTGGAGGAATACACCGAAGGTCACTTCATCTTCATGGCCACCGCCAACGGCACCGTGAAGAAGACCCCGCTGGAGCAGTTCAGTCGTCAGCGCAGTGTCGGCCTGATCGCGCTGGAGCTGGACGAAGGCGACATCCTGATTTCCGCCTCCATCACCGATGGTGAGCGCGAGGTCATGCTGTTCTCCGATGCCGGCAAGGTCACCCGCTTCAAGGAGTCCGACGTGCGTGCCATGGGGCGTACCGCCCGCGGTGTGCGCGGCATGCGCCTGGCCGAGGGGCAGAAGCTGATTTCGATGATCATCCCCGAAGAAGGCAGCCAGATCCTCACCGCTTCCGAGCGTGGTTTCGGCAAGCGTACCGCCATCGCCGAGTTCCCCGAGTACAAGCGTGGTGGCCAGGGCGTCATCGCCATGGTCAGCAACGATCGCAACGGCCGTCTGGTGGGTGCGGTACAGGTGCAGGAAGGCGAGGAGATCATGCTGATTTCCGACCAGGGCACCCTGGTGCGTACCCGTGTCGGCGAAGTCTCCAGCCTGGGCCGCAATACCCAGGGCGTGACGCTCATCAAGCTGGCCAGCGACGAGACCCTGGTGGGTCTGGAGCGGGTGCAGGAGCCGTCCGACGAGGAAGACGACGAAGACTTCGTGGCGGATGCCGAGGCTGACGTGGACGCCGGCGAAGGTTCGTCACTGGACGCTGCAGCTGACGAAGAGACGCCGCAGGAATAAATTGTAGTAGCGCAACCTATGGGAGCGGCTGTGGGGGCGGGCAGGCCCGCCACTGCGGTGTCTGCTCCCACAGACATCAAGAGCAGAGCGAGAGTGGATGTGAGCAAACGAGCCTTTAACTTCTGCGCAGGCCCTGCTGCGCTTCCTGAAGCTGTGCTGCAGCGTGCCCAGGCAGAAATGCTGAACTGGCGCGGCAAAGGCCTGTCGGTCATGGAGATGAGCCACCGTAGCGACGACTACGTGGCCATTGCCGAGAAGGCCGAGCAGGACCTGCGCGACCTGATGTCCATCCCCTCCAACTACAAGGTGCTGTTCCTGCAGGGCGGCGCCAGCCAGCAGTTTGCCGAGATCCCGTTGAACCTGCTGCCCGAGGGCGGTACGGCCGACTACATCGAGACCGGCATCTGGTCGAAAAAGGCGATCGAGGAAGCGCGTCGCTATGGCAACATCAATGTCGCCGCCAGCGCCAAGCCTTACGATTACCTGGCCATCCCGGGTCAGAACGAGTGGAACCTGACCAAGGACGCCGCCTACCTGCATTACGCCTCGAACGAGACCATCGGAGGTCTGGAGTTCGACTGGGTGCCGCAGACCGGTGACGTGCCGCTGGTGGTGGACATGTCCTCGGACATCCTCTCGCGTCCGGTCGACGTGTCGCAGTTCGGTCTGATCTACGCCGGTGCGCAGAAGAACATCGGCCCCAGCGGCCTGGTGGTGGTGATCGTGCGTGAAGACCTGCTGGGCCGTGCCCGCAGCAGCTGCCCGACCATGCTCGACTACAAGGTCGCGGCCGACAACGGCTCGATGTACAACACCCCGGCAACCTATTCCTGGTACCTCTCGGGCCTGGTGTTCGAGTGGCTCAAGGAGCAGGGCGGTGTCGCTGCCATGGAGCAGCGCAACCGCGCCAAGAAGGACCGCCTGTACTGCTTCATCGACAAGAGCGACTTCTATACCAACCCGATCAGCAGCAATGCCCGTTCCTGGATGAACGTGCCGTTCCGCCTGGCCGACGAGCGCCTGGACAAGGCGTTCCTGGCGGGCGCCGACGAGCGTGGCCTGCTCAACCTCAAGGGTCACCGTTCGGTGGGCGGCATGCGTGCCTCGATCTACAACGCCCTGGGCCTGGATGCCGTGGAGGCACTGGTGGCCTACATGGGTGAATTCGAGAAGGAACACGCCTGATGTCCGAACAGGAACTCAAGGCCCTGCGCGTGCGCATCGACAGCCTCGACGAGAAGATCCTCGAGTTGATCAGCGACCGTGCGCGCTGCGCCCAGGAAGTCGCCCGGGTCAAGACCGCGACCCTGGCAGAAGGCGAGGTGCCGGTGTTCTACCGGCCCGAGCGCGAGGCGCAGGTGCTCAAGCGCGTGATGGAGCGCAACAAGGGCCCGCTGGGCAACGAGGAAATGGCCCGGCTGTTCCGTGAAATCATGTCGTCGTGCCTGGCGCTGGAACAACCGCTCAAGGTCGCCTATCTGGGGCCTGAGGGCACCTTTACCCAGGCCGCGGCCATGAAGCACTTCGGCCATGCCGTGATCAGCAAGCCGATGGCGGCCATCGACGAGGTATTCCGCGAAGTGGTCGCCGGCGCGGTCAATTTCGGCGTGGTGCCTGTGGAAAACTCCACCGAAGGTGCGGTCAACCACACCCTGGACAGCTTCCTCGAGCACGACATGGTGATCTGCGGCGAAGTCGAGCTGCGCATTCACCACCACCTGCTGGTTGGCGAGAATACCAAGACCGACAGCATCAGCCGTATCTACTCCCACGCCCAGTCGCTGGCCCAGTGCCGCAAGTGGCTGGATGCTCATTATCCGAACGTCGAGCGGGTGGCGGTATCGAGCAATGCCGAAGCTGCCAAGCGGGTCAAGGGTGAGTGGAATTCGGCGGCGATCGCCGGTGACATGGCGGCCGGGCTGTACGGTCTGACACGCCTTGCGGAGAAAATCGAAGACCGTCCGGACAATGCCACGCGCTTCCTGATGATCGGCAACCAGGAAGTGCCACCGACCGGTGATGACAAGACCTCGATCATCGTTTCGATGAGCAACAAGCCGGGTGCGTTGCACGAACTGCTGGTACCGTTCCACGAGAACGGCATCGACCTGACCCGCATCGAGACCCGTCCGTCGCGCAGCGGCAAGTGGACCTACGTGTTCTTCATCGACTTCGTCGGCCACCATCGTGACCCGTTGATCAAGGCGGTGCTGGAGCAGATCAGCCAGGAGGCGGTGGCCCTGAAGGTACTGGGCTCGTATCCGAAGGCGGTGCTCTGAGGTATGCCAATGCGTGATGTTCTGAACAGGGTCCTGCTCCGTGGTTGAAGTCGTAAAGCAAGGCGGGCCCGTCATTGGCCGGCTGGTGGTGGTGGGCCTGGGCCTGATTGGCGGCTCGTTCGCCAAGGGCCTGCGCGAAAGTGGCCTGTGCCGCGAGGTGGTCGGTGTCGACCTGGACCCGCAATCGCGCAAGCTGGCGGTCGAGCTGGGTGTGGTCGACCGTTGTGAAGAGGACCTGGCTGCGGCCTGTGTCGGGGCTGACGTGATCCAGTTGGCGGTGCCGATCCTGGCCATGGAAAAGCTCCTGGCGCGCCTGGCGCAGCTTGACCTGGGTGCGGCGGTGCTGACTGATGTGGGCAGCGCCAAGGGCAACGTGGTGCGTGCTGCGCACGAAGCCTTTGCCGAGAAGCTGCCGCGTTTCGTACCTGGCCATCCGATCGCGGGTTCCGAGCAGAGTGGGGTGGAGGCCTCCAATGCCGCCCTGTTCCGTCGTCACAAGGTGATTCTCACGCCGCTGGCAGAAACCGACCCGGCCGCCCTGGCTCTGGTCGATCGCCTGTGGCGTGCACTGGATGCCGATGTCGAGCACATGCAGGTGGAGCGCCACGACGAAGTGCTGGCGGCAACCAGTCATCTGCCGCATCTGCTGGCTTTCGGCCTGGTCGATTCGCTGGCCAAGCGCAATGAAAACCTCGATATCTTCCGTTACGCTGCCGGTGGGTTCCGCGATTTCACAAGAATCGCCGGAAGCGACCCGGTCATGTGGCATGACATCTTCCTCGCCAATCGCGAGGCTGTCCTGCGCACACTGGATACATTTCGCAGCGACCTCGACGCCTTGCGCGACGCGGTCGATGCAGGGGATGGGCACCAGCTGCTGGGCGTTTTCACCCGCGCCCGGGTTGCCCGCGAGCATTTCAGTAAAATCCTGGCCCGTCGGGCCTATGTGGACGCTATGAACTCCAACGACCTGATTTTCCTGGCACAACCTGGTGGCCGCCTGTCCGGCCGTATTCGCGTACCAGGCGACAAATCGATTTCCCACCGCTCGATCATGCTCGGCTCCCTGGCCGAAGGCACCACCGAGGTGGAAGGCTTCCTCGAGGGTGAGGATGCGCTGGCGACCCTGCAGGCGTTCCGCGACATGGGCGTGGTCATCGAAGGCCCGCACCATGGTCGCGTGACCATTCACGGGGTGGGGCTCAATGGCCTCAAGCCGCCGCCTGGCCCGATCTACCTGGGCAACTCGGGTACCTCGATGCGCCTGCTGTCCGGCCTGCTGGCCGCGCAGCCGTTCGACACCGTGCTGACCGGCGATGCTTCGCTGTCCAAGCGCCCGATGAACCGTGTGGCCAACCCGCTGCGCGAAATGGGTGCGGTCATCGAGACCGCCGCCGAGGGCCGCCCGCCGATGACCATCCGCGGTGGCCATACGCTCAAGGCGCTGGATTACAAACTGCCGATGGCCAGTGCCCAGGTCAAATCCTGCCTGTTGCTGGCCGGCCTGTATGCCCAGGGCAAGACTACCGTCACCGAGCCTGCGCCTACCCGTGACCATACCGAGCGCATGCTGCGCGGTTTTGGCTACAGCGTGAGCGTCGATGGCCCTACCGCCTCGCTGGAGTCCGGTGGCAAGCTGACCGCCACCCACATCGAGGTGCCGGCCGATATCTCCTCGGCGGCCTTCTTCCTGGTCGCGGCCTCGATTGCCGAGGGTTCGGAGTTGGTACTGGAGCACGTCGGCATCAACCCGACCCGCACCGGTGTCATCGACATTCTGCAACTGATGGGCGGCGATATCACCCTGGAAAACCAGCGTGAAGTCGGCGGCGAGCCGGTAGCCGACCTGCGAGTGCGCGGCGCCAGGCTCAAGGGTATCGAGATTCCGGAGCACCTGGTGCCCCTGGCGATCGACGAGTTCCCGGTGCTGTTCGTGGCTGCGGCCTGTGCCGAAGGGCGTACCGTGCTGCGCGGCGCCGAAGAGCTGCGGGTGAAGGAGTCGGATCGCATCCAGGTCATGGCCGACGGCCTGCTGGCGCTGGGCGTGAAGTGCGAACCTACCCCGGACGGCATCATCATCGACGGCGGCAGCATCGGTGGTGGCGAAGTGCATGGGCATGGCGACCACCGTATCTCCATGGCCTTCAGTGTCGCCTCGCTGCGCGCTTGCGCGCCGATTCGCATCCATGACTGTGCCAACGTTGCCACCTCGTTCCCCAACTTCCTCGCGCTGTGTGCCGAAGTCGGCATCCGCGTAGCTGAAGAGGGCAAGTCGTGAACGCGCTGGCACCGGTCATCACCATCGACGGGCCTAGCGGTTCTGGCAAGGGTACCGTTGCCGGCATGCTGGCCCGCGAGCTGGGCTGGAAGCTGCTGGATTCCGGGGCTCTGTACCGCCTCCTGGCATTCGCCGCCGGCAACCACGGTGTCGACCTGACCAATGAAGAACTGCTGGTCAAGCTGGCCGCCCATCTGGACGTGCAATTCATCGCCGCCGAGCCGGGCAAGTTGCAGCAGATCATCCTCGAGGGGGATGATGTGAGCAATGTGATCCGTACCGAAACCGTGGGCGCTGGCGCATCGATGGTGGCTTCGCTGCCGGCGGTGCGTGATGCGCTGCTGCAGCGCCAGCGGGCGTTTCAGGAGTCGCCCGGCCTGATCGCCGATGGGCGCGACATGGGGACGGTGGTGTTTCCAGAAGCGCCCTTGAAGATTTTCCTCACGGCCAGCGCCGAGGAGCGGGCGCGTCGTCGTTACTTGCAGTTGAAGGGCAAGGGCGATGATGTTAGTCTGTCGAGTCTGCTAGATGAGATACGTGCGCGTGATGAGCGCGACACCCAGCGCGCAGTGGCCCCGCTCAAGCCGGCGGCCGATGCAATCCAGCTGGATTCCACGGAATTGTCCATCGAACAGGTGTTGCAACGCATCAGAAGCGAGATCGCACTTCGCGATATCGCCTGATACAGGGCGGCATGCAGGGGCACCAGTCAACGTCCTGCAGGCCTTCCCTTTATATGAACGAAACCCACATTGTCTGGAATGTGGCTGATGGGCGTATGTCTCGCCCTAATCTACAGGAATTAAAATGAGCGAAAGCTTTGCAGAACTCTTTGAAGAAAGCCTGAAAACCCTCAACCTTCAACCAGGTGCGATCATCACCGGTATCGTTGTCGATATCGACGGTGACTGGGTTACTGTCCACGCCGGTCTGAAGTCCGAGGGCGTCATCCCGCTCGAGCAGTTCTACAACGAAGCTGGCGAGCTGACCATCAAGGTCGGTGACGAAGTTCACGTTGCGCTGGACGCGGTCGAAGACGGCTTTGGCGAAACCAAGCTGTCCCGTGAAAAAGCCAAGCGCGCCGAGTGCTGGATTGTTCTGGAAGCAGCTTTCGCCGCCGAAGAAGTGGTCAAGGGCGTTATCAACGGTAAGGTTAAAGGCGGCTTCACTGTCGACGTTAACGGTATCCGTGCGTTCCTGCCGGGCTCCCTGGTTGATGTCCGCCCAGTGCGCGACACCACCCACCTCGAAGGCAAAGAGCTGGAATTCAAGGTCATCAAGCTGGACCAGAAGCGCAACAACGTTGTCGTTTCCCGTCGCAGTGTCCTGGAAGCCGAAAACAGCGCCGAGCGCGAAGCTCTGCTGGAATCGCTGCAGGAAGGCCAGCAAGTCAAAGGTATCGTCAAGAACCTCACCGACTACGGCGCATTCGTTGACCTGGGCGGCGTTGATGGCCTGCTGCACATCACCGACATGGCCTGGAAGCGTATCAAGCACCCGTCGGAAATCGTCAACGTTGGCGACGAGATCGACGTCAAGGTACTGAAGTACGATCGTGAGCGTAACCGCGTTTCGCTGGGCCTGAAGCAACTGGGCGAAGACCCATGGGTTGCTATCAAGGCACGTTACCCAGAAAGCACCCGCGTCATGGCGCGCGTCACCAACCTGACCGACTACGGCTGCTTCGCAGAGCTGGAAGAAGGCGTGGAAGGCCTGGTACACGTTTCCGAAATGGACTGGACCAACAAGAACATCCACCCTTCGAAAGTCGTACAAGTCGGCGACGAAGTGGAAGTCATGGTTCTGGACATCGACGAAGAGCGTCGTCGTATCTCCCTGGGCATCAAGCAGTGCAAGTCGAACCCATGGGAAGACTTCTCTGGCCAGTTCAACAAGGGCGACAAGATCTCCGGCACCATCAAGTCGATCACCGATTTCGGTATCTTCATTGGTCTGGACGGCGGCATCGACGGTCTGGTTCACCTGTCCGACATCTCCTGGAACGAAGTGGGCGAAGAAGCCGTACGTCGCTTCAAGAAGGGCGACGAGCTGGACACCGTCATCCTGTCGGTTGACCCAGAGCGCGAGCGTATCTCCCTGGGTATCAAGCAGCTGGAAGACGATCCGTTCTCCAACTACGTTGCTGTCAACGACAAAGGCGCTATCGTAAAAGGTATCGTTAAAGAAGTTGACGCCAAGGGCGCTATCATCACCCTGGCCGACGATATCGAAGCCACTCTGAAAGCTTCCGAAATCAGCCGTGACCGCGTTGAAGACGCGCGTAACGTCCTGAAGGAAGGCGAAGAAGTTGAAGCCAAGATCATCAGCGTTGACCGCAAGAGCCGCGTAATCAACCTCTCCATCAAGTCGAAAGACGATGCTGAAGAGAAAGAAGCAATCCAGAGCCTGAAAGCCGCTCCGGAAGCTGCCGCCGATACCACCATGGCTGCACTGCTGCGCGAAGCAATGGCCAAACAGAACTGAGTTCTGCTTGATCATTAAAAAGGGCGACTTCGGTCGCCCTTTTTTGTGCCTGCGATTCATGTCTGTTTGCGGATGAGTCTGCAGGGGGTCCCATGCCTTCCTGTGTTCCGCCAGGGCGGATTCGTCCACGTCAGGGCGAAGCAAATGCGCCAATCCCTTGCCCCGCCTCGCCTGCGGGCAGCGGCACTCACTTGTCACCCTTGTGTGCAAATCTTGAAAATTTTATTAAGTCAAGAACCACCCTGTTCAAATCAGCTAGGGCGTGCTACAAACAGAGTAAGCAATGATCTAGCTGCTTGATAAAGAAGGGAAAAATATGACGAAGTCGGAGCTGATCGAACGTATTGTCACCCATCAAGGGCTGCTTTCATCGAAGGATGTGGAGCTGGCCATCAAGACCATGCTTGAGCAGATGTCCCAGTGCCTGGCTACAGGGGATCGAATCGAGATCCGCGGCTTTGGCAGCTTCTCGCTGCATTACCGGGCGCCGCGCCTGGGTCGTAACCCGAAGACGGGGCAGTCGGTGAGTCTGGACGGCAAGTTCGTGCCGCATTTCAAGCCCGGTAAAGAGTTGCGTGATCGGGTCAACGATGAGGAGGAGGGCGCATGATGGCCGCTGAGCAAGGAGCAAGTCATGCGTAACCTCAAGCGTGTAGTGCTGGCGCTGGTGGTGCTGGCCGTTGCGGCGGTGGTGCTGCTGTTTGTGCTGGAGAACCAGCAGTCGGTGGCATTGGTGCTGTTTGGGTGGGCTGCGCCGGCGTTGCCGTTGTCGGTTGTGGTGCTGGTAGCCCTGGTGGGTGGGTTGCTGGTTGGGCCGGTGATGGGGGCATGTATCGGCCTGCGTGCCAAGCGACGGGCGTATCGATTACTACGCCAAGAAGGGTAGGCGCTTTGCGCCAGTTCAAGGCTGAATGGTCGATTGCCTGGTGTCTGGTTGCTAACATTCCATCTGGTAGCGAGTTTTACAATCAACGAGTCGTAAATGGTATTCATTATCTTTTGTGTAGGCGTGATATTAAGATAATATTGTCGGAGTTCATCTGCTTCGTTCTTTTGTTGCTTTAAGTGGTTTCGGTTTTTTCAGCACCTTTTTCTGCTTTTTTGACGACTATAGGTGCATTTTTCCAGGGTTTTTTAAAAACGTCTTTTCTCCAGAGGGTAGCAGGTATCTTTTTTTTTTTTACATTCTCAAGTAAATTCCCCCAGCTTCTCCACCTCATGCTTCACGCCTTGCACGGGCAATCTTTCCTCAGCAGTTCTCGCTGAGAGGTAATTCCTCAAGGAAACAAGAGATTTAAATGTCTACCCATCGCGAACACGTGATCGAAAATAATGAAATTGACCTGGTTCAGCTGATCAGGGGTATATGGCGACAGAAGTTGCTTATTACTGTAATAACGATGGCTGTCACTGCGACTGCGATCGTTTATGCGCTGACCGCAACGCCTGTATTTCAGGCCAAGATATTCGTACAGCCACCCACGCAAAAAGATATCGCTCATCTTAATTATGGGCGTGGTGGCGAAACCGAGTTGGAAAGGCTATCGGTACAGAATATTTACGATATTTTTCTGCGCCATCTTCTTTCTGAGTCATTACGTCGGCACTTTTTTCAGAACATATATCTACCTACCCTTCCCAAGGAACAGCGGCAAGGATCTCAGGACGCACTGTACGCTGGGTTTAATCAGTTGTTCAGTGTGGCGCCTACTGGAAAGGATACCCCTGGACGATTTGCTATTTCTGCGAACTTGCCTGATCCGGAGCTTGCTGCCGGTTGGGTTACTCAGTATGCAAATATGGCGGGTGAATTGGCTCGCCAAGAGGTTTTGGGAAATGTGAGGGGTGAGGCTACGGTAAAGTCGAATGATCTTCAGTTGCAAATTGTTAGTGCACAAAAAAGTGCGCGAGAGCAGCGTGAAGATGAAATCGTCAGGCTGACTGAAGCGCTTGCTGTCGCGAAGTCCATTGGTCTGGACCGGCCGCCGATTATCACGATCAATCGTGTCGAAGAAGTTTCCGCTGACATGGAGGGGCCGCTTACCTACATGCGTGGCAGCAAAGCGCTTGAAGCGGAGATTAGAAACCTACAGCAGCGTGTGTCTGATGATCCGTTCATCCAAGATATTCGCAAGCAGCAAGCGGCCTTGAATTTCTATCGTGAGTTGCGTATCGATCCTGAAGTGGTTGCGACCTTCAGGCAGGACGGTATTGTGGAACTGCCGGATCGGCCTATCAAGCCCAAAAAATTCCTGATTGCATTGCTGGGATTGTTCGCTGGTGCTGGGCTTGCCTGCTTTGTGGCCACGGTTCGTTACTTCATGGGGCTGCAAGCACGTGAGTAAAGCTGAACCCTTCAAATCTATGACCTGATTGCGCCGTTCTTGTGAAGAAATCGTACCGCTCCCGCCCGATTTCTAGTCGGTTAATTGTAGGCTTATGCGTCGTTGCGGTTGTTTTTCTGGAAAGGTTTCCCGCTACAAGGATAAACTTAGCCGGTCTTTCCGCTTTCTGTATGCAGGCTGGCTTCCGTTGGTCGCTGGAAGCTTGGCTGGCTGATCAAAAATCGATCAATTACCTTCGGTTGGTGCGCGTTGCGAGGTTTTCTCGTTTGACTCAATGCTCAGAGGAAGGATGCAGGCTTTCGCTATTGTAGGGTGAGGGGGTTGTCAAGCAAGCGGCAAGGCGGGTGTGACAGTGGATGGTCATGTGCGAAAAACTTGTAAGCAGGGCCTGAGCGGTGAGCTAAGTGATGTGCTTGGGTAATTACACAGAAATTTATATGGGGTCTTATCGGATGTCAGGCTTGAAGCAAGCGAGCGTCGCGAAGTTAAAGAGCAAAGAGGCCATCATTGGTATTGTCGGCCTAGGCTACGTCGGCTTGCCTTTGATGCTGCGTTACAATGCTATTGGTTTCAATGTGCTGGGTATTGATATCGACACTTCGAAGGTCGATGCTTTGAATGAAGGAAAGAGCTATATTGAGCATATTTCTGCAGAGCATATCGCTAACGCACGAGCCAGTGGTTTTGAAGCGACGACAGACTTCGCGCGTGTCACTGAATGTGATGCGCTGATCTTGTGCGTACCTACACCGCTCAACAAGTACCGCGAGCCTGATATGAGCTTCGTCATTAATACGACGGATGCACTCAAGCCGTACCTCCGTAAAGGGCAGATCGTTTCCCTCGAAAGCACCACCTACCCGGGCACAACTGAAGAAGAACTGCTTCCTCGCGTGCAGGAAGGAGGATTGCGCGTGGGTGAAAGTATTTTCCTTGTTTACTCGCCAGAACGCGAAGATCCAGGTAACCCTAATTTTGAAACTCGCACTATCCCTAAAGTTATTGGTGGGCATACCCAGGCCTGCCTGGAGGTTGGTGTAGCTTTGTATGAACAGGCGATCGATCAGGTCGTTCAGGTCAGTTCGACAAAAGCGGCGGAAATGACCAAGCTTCTTGAAAATATTCATCGCGCTGTGAACATTGGGTTAGTCAATGAAATGAAGATTGTTGCTGACCGAATGGGCATTGATATTTTCGAGGTGGTGGATGCTGCTGCAACCAAACCATTCGGTTTTACTGCTTACTACCCAGGCCCTGGGTTGGGCGGGCACTGCATCCCGATTGATCCTTTCTATTTAACCTGGAAAGCCAGGGAATATGGACTGCACACTCATACGCTTCGGCATGTATCGCGCCGTGATGCGCTATTTCGGTAATGATGCGCTGATTGCGATCTGCAAGGCCGTCAGCCTATCCGCGTTGCTGCTGGCGTTGCTGGTGTTCTGGTTTGGAAATCATGCCCCGGTGGTGCCCCGCTCGATTATTTTCAATTACTGGTGGTTGAGTTTGGTCTTGATAGGCGGTTTGCGTCTGTTTATGCGCCAGTATTTTTTGGGCGACTGGTTCAGCGCATCGCAGCATGTGCCGTTTACCAATCGTGACGACGGTTTGCCCAAGGTTGCCATCTATGGCGCTGGCGCAGCAGGCAATCAACTCGTGACAGCACTGCGTATGGGTAGGGTCATGCGTCCGGTTGCTTTCATCGATGACGACACTAGCATCAACGATCGCGTTATATCCGGATTGCAGGTATTCAATCCTAAGCAAATTCAACAGGTGATTGAGTTGACGGGGGCTCAAGAAATTCTGTTAGCTATTCCTTCCAGCACACGGGCACGACGACGCGAGATTCTCGATTACCTTGAGGGCTATCCCCTGCACGTTCGCAGTGTACCGGGGTTCATGGACTTGGCCAGTGGCAGAGTGAAAGTCGATGATATCCAGGAAGTAGATATTGCTGACTTGTTGGGTCGAGACACCGTGCCTGCGCAAGAAGAGCTACTGGAGCGTTGTGTTACTGGGCGTGTGGTGCTGGTCACAGGAGCCGGCGGCTCTATTGGTTCAGAGTTGTGTCGGCAGATCACAGCGCTCAAACCTAAAAAAGTGCTGTTGTTCGAACATAGCGAGTTTAATCTGTACAGCATTCTCAGCGAACTGGAGCAAAGGGTGCGTATTGAGTCGCTGCCTGTTCGACTCATTCCGGTGTTGGGCTCGGTTCGTAACCAGTCGCAACTGTTGGACATCATGAAGTCCTGGCGTGTCGAGACGGTATACCATGCCGCTGCCTACAAGCATGTGCCTATGGTTGAACACAATATTGCCGAGGGCATATACAACAATGTCATCGGTACGCTCAACACTGCACAGGCCGCATTGCAGGCGCGCGTGGAAAACTTCGTGTTGATCTCCACCGACAAAGCGGTACGCCCTACGAATGTGATGGGCAGTACCAAGCGATTGGCAGAAATGACGCTGCAGGCGCTTAGCAGGGAAAATGCTCCGCAGTTGTTCGGCGACGCTGAAGGCGTGACCCATACCAATCACACTCGGTTCACCATGGTTCGATTCGGCAATGTTCTGGGCTCTTCAGGATCGGTTATCCCGTTGTTTCACAAGCAAATCAAGGCCGGCGGCCCGTTAACGGTTACTCACCCGAAGATTACGCGATACTTCATGACTATCCCGGAAGCCGCGCAACTGGTCATACAGGCGGGTTCCATGGGCCAGGGTGGAGATGTGTTTGTACTGGACATGGGGGGGCCGGTGAAAATTGTCGAGCTTGCGGAAAAAATGATACATCTCTCAGGCTTGAGCATTCGCTCTGATCGAAATCCGAATGGGGATATCGCAATAGAATTCACTGGTTTGCGACCGGGTGAGAAGCTGTATGAAGAGTTGTTGATCGGCGACAACGTTGTTGCTACTCAGCACCCCATGATCATGAGTGCACATGAAGATTATTTGGCGTGGGATGCTCTGAAACAAAAGTTACAGGCGTTGCTGGGGTTACTGGTGGCCGACGATTATGCTCAAGTACGGCAGGTGCTGCGCGAAACTGTGATCGGCTATTCGCCCGAAGGGGAGATCGTGGACTGGATCTACCAGCAGAGACGCAGAGAACCGTAATATTAGGCACTGCATGAAATTGAGTTGTATCTACTTCAGCTTGGACTGCGTAAATAAAAATGCCCCGATGGAGGGGCATTTTTAGTTATAGCGAATTGATATTTTAAGTTTTGCTAAGAAGCTTCCGCTTGGCTATAAAATATTATTGCTGAGGAAAGTGTGCTGAGGCATTGCGCTTGAAGAATGATTCTAGATTGGCAGGGTTTCTGATAATCTGAATTTCTTTTATCTGTACATCGAGTGGTTTCTCATTTGGTTTGGTGTACACGCGAAGCATGAGCTCTTTCAAGTTTTCGTCCAGCTCCGAACCGTTGTTAAGGCCGAGTTTATTGAAAATGACAATATTGTCTTTACCGGCTTGAAGTGCGGGATAGTAGCTTGTAGCGCGTTTGCCTTTAGCGTCTTCGAGCACCATGCCAAGTTGGGCGTTGCCTGTAGAATGCACAATCAATGCAATCTTCTCGGTAATTGAAACATTTCGATTTATGTTTAGGAGGATCCTACCCTCACCGGGTTGTGCGCTTTCGCCTGACATAGGGGTAACTCGGACGTTCCCATCTTCCAGGGCTTTAGCCTGCAGGGCCACCGTGTATATGGGGTTGACGTTGTCTTCCTTTATATTGGAAAGAACAGTGAACCGGTTCTGGTTGTACATTTTTACATCAACGTTGCTGTGGATCGATACTTCACAATGGTCTGGCTTACCACTGACCGGTAGTCTTAGTATCATACGTTCTGCCAATGGCTTTTTCGTATTGTATGCATCGGCGTTCTTCTGCGTGACTGTTTGCTTACCTATAGTACAGTTGACCGTTACTGGGTAGGTGTCTGTCCAGTAGGCATTGGGCGCACCCACCATGGAAAATTGGACTTCCAGGCCAGTTGGCGTATCGATGAGTGACAATGGGTAGGTGTTCTTGAATATTGCCGAACGGCGCATTGCCGGCTCTTTATAAACAGGATCCCCCGTAAGTGCCTCCATTGCTCGAAATTGTGCAATTTCAATAGTGTTGTAGTGTGTTGGATTGATTACTTTAGGTACTAGTTGATACCAAGTCCAGTTGCCGGCCTGATTGTAGTAGTTTGGAAGGCGGTCAATTGTTCCCTGGCGGGCACATTGATAAGCCTCTTTCAGATCTTTTTCCCCTGAAGCATCCGCCAGCATGAAGAGTGCTTGCAAGCCCCATAGATGACCATTTAGTACATGATACTCTTGATCCCGAGTGATACCGTTCCACGAGTACTCCGAAATCCAGCAAGACTTACCGTCGCGCCATAGAACGCCACCCTCACTCGGTTGGCGTAGCATGAGTTTTGCGCTCTGGAGAGCTGCGCTACGATACCGTTCGTTGCCTGTCACCTGCCAGGCAGCAAAAAGTGTCATGGGTCCGAAGAAGCCATCCATACCTGACCACCAAGGCGCTTTGATCCCCCGGTCGTAATCGAAGCCATAAAACCACTGAGTACCCTGAGCCGATCTATTCGCTGGCTCATACTCATCAAGCATAAAGTCCAAAGCCCGCTGAGCGCTCTTCAGCGCTGCCGGGTCGCCTGTTTTTTCATAAATGGTTAGGAGGCGAAATGCTAGAAAGAATGGACGTAACGGGTCTTTCTTGGCGGCTGTCCTCTGAAGGCCTTCTTCATTGAAAGTGACAGGGTCCATCCAAGACCATAGAAAAGGGGCCAGTTCAGTATCGGTGCCAGCTGCCAAGCTCCTGTTTGATTGCTCAGAAGCCACTACCGGGGAGATCCCCGTTAGCGCGGCTAGCATAAGGGCAGATATCTTAATCATTTTTCCATCCGTAGGTATTGAATGCGGACGTAGTGCACGCAGATACCGATTTATTTACTTTGCGCGACAGTTCCTGAAACATCTTGAGGTGCAGGAGTAGCAATTTTATTTCTCCAAGAGTATCGTTTTTTGAATTGTATGATTGGTCTTTCAAAAAATACGTAACTGACAGGTGCGGCAATAAATGTCATCCATACGCCAATTTCCAGTGGTGGCGGAAAAGCATGGCCTGTTCTGTATGTGCCGTTCCCTGTAAATATTCCTTGCCAGACATAAAGCCCATAACTTATTACCCCCAAAATTGCCAATGGCTTAAATTCGAGAATCCGAACTACAGCGGACTGTTGATTATGATAGATATAGAGTATTAGGAGCACGACAGAGAGTAACCATAGCACCTCGCCTTTAGGTGAAGGCTGGAGTCGCAAGGCCTGCAAGGATGGCTGTACGCTTGCCAAAGGCAAATAAAAGGGGCCAGAATATATAGAAATGCTCTTCCACGGCGAGCGACCAAAAGTGCGAGGTTGAAGAAAATGAACAATCTTTTGGTGCAAAATTTATGGTGTAGCTCAAGGCGTACGGATAAATGCAGTTTTTAATGTCTGCTTTTCCCAAGTAATCCATCGCCATCAGTATGAAAATGGCCAAATAGTATAATGGGAAAATTCTTAAGGCGCGCCGTTTTATAAAAGCAAATATGTCAATCGAGCCGGTCTGTTGTTTTTCTTTGATCAGTAAGTAAGTTATCAAGAATCCGGATAATACAAAAAAGATACTAACCCCGGTGTTGGCACTGAATATGTTTATAATTTTGCTGTTGGTAATGCCTATCACAGGCCAGAGTACAGCATGTGACATGATTACAAGTAGTACGGAAACTCCACGCAATCCGTCAAAACCCTTGATTTTACCGCTCATAGGAACACCCCGAAAAAAAGCCTCGCAAGTTTGACGGATGCGTTGGCGTAGTGCAACTGCTCATGAGCCGGTAAAAGGGATGGTTGAATTTCCAGGGCTGCGATTGCTATGGTTGTTACAGCTGCGCCGCTTGTCGAAAGTGGGCCGCAACGGGACGCTATGTCATCTTGGTAATGTCAGCCAGGGGAACCACACCCCGTAAAAATACCTCCCTGCGTTCCTTGCGACCTACATGTTGATGTTTAGTCACTTGGTACACCCTCCTGAATCGCTCACGGTCAATACCAGCGTACTGCTTCAGAGCCAATTCTACCTTGGCGTCGTATCGTGCTTCGTCGAAAAAACCGTTAACCTCTCGCAGAAAAAAGAATCCGAATTGAAACCCCAAGGTTTCGCTCAAAAACTCGTTTTTCTGTGCAAAGCAATTTTCAAGATCGATTGCATACGTCGCGCCTACCCCCTCATTACACATCATCATATTCGCCGCCCACAGGTCCATGTGATAGATACCACTGCTGTTGAGGGAGTACATCAACTCAAAGGCGGCAGCAATCACGCGCTCAACCTCCTCAGGCCTGGCCAATATCCACTGATAGCCATCGGTGTAGTTCTGCAGCAGCTCAGTAATGATGAAAAAATCATCCATCAAGCCAAAGCGCGACTTGGTATACCCGTACCCCACAACACCCGGCACGCTCGCACCACGACGATGGGCTTCCGCAGTATTGATCAACTCTTCGATCGGCCAGTCGAACATACCGCAACGCTTGCGTGTGCCACGTGCGAAACGGATTTTCTTCGGTAGGGTCTCCAGCACCTGGCGCTTGGCAAAAAGCAGCTGCTCGCCCGTGGGAAGGGGAGCGCTGACCCGTTTAGCTTGGCGCTTCTGGCTCAGTAACTGGGTGAATGCCTCCGTGGTCGATGCACTCACTGGTGTCTTTAGATGAAGCGTCGAGCGTTGATGTTTGAGGGTGTACGGAAATCCATCAACCAGCTTGTTCTTCCCTTCGCGCACCGCTGCCCATCCCGTGTAAGAGTTTTCGACGGCCAAAACGGTAACATTTCCTACAAGTTTTTACATTTCTTTCACATCTTGTTTGAATCCTTTTGACCTTGACTGTGGATCTGTTGTTCTTGAGCCGCTAGGTTTTACAGGCAGCCAAGGAATCGCTGCCTTAGCAAGCTCACACACCAAGGAGTGCCATCGTTATGCGCAATACCTTTCTTGTTTCTCTGCTGCTCGCGCTGCTCAGCGCGTTCTCGCTGCCCTCGTTTGCGGCGGCCACCAAGGCCGCGGGCGACTCGCCAGTCACTACAGTCAGCGCAGCGCTCGCCTCAACCACCGTCAACCTGAACACTGCCGATGCGGCGACACTGCAGTCGTCGCTTGCAGGTATCGGCAAGGCCAAGGCTGAAGCGATCGTGGCCTACCGCGAAGCCAACGGCGCGTTCGAGTCAGTGGATGAGTTGCTGGAAGTAAAGGGGATCGGCCAGGCGCTGATCGAGCGCAACCGGGACAAACTGGCGGTCAAGTGACCTGAGGAGGGGCGGGTCGGGCAATGCTCGATCCGTTTTTATCATCAAATGGCATGGGCCCATCGCCGGCAATGCCGGCGCCTGCAGAAGGCGGGGAAGCGCCACGCTTATCGGTCTTGCGCGTCCTTGGCATCGGCTTCGGCATTGCGCTCATGCACGCGCTTGAGTTGCTCTTCGGTCAAGGGCAGCTTCTTCGCCGTATCACGCAGCATCATCAAACCACCGACAATCGAGCCGATGGCAACCAGCAAGATCAACCAGGCATACCAGGGCATGAGCTTCTCCTTATCGACGGCGAATGGCGCCGCCTCTGTGATGTTGGACTCGACACGACTGTCGATGGTTCAAGTATAAGAGGCCCACCACCTGGGGGCGAATTCGCGATCACCGGCCCCCATTGGCACTGCGCATCGGCTACAATGCGCGCCGATTTCGACTTGCCCAGAGAGCCTGCCCATGTCCGCCTGTCAGACGCCTATCATCGTCGCCCTGGATTTCCCTACCCGTGACGCCGCCCTGAAACTGGCCGATCAGCTGGACCCCGCGCTGTGTCGGGTCAAGGTCGGCAAGGAGCTGTTCACCAGCAGTGCGTCGGGCATCGTTGAAACCCTGTGTGAAAAGGGCTTCGAAGTGTTCCTGGACCTCAAGTTCCACGATATCCCCAACACCACCGCCATGGCCGTGAAGGCCGCAGCCGAAATGGGCGTGTGGATGGTCAACGTGCACTGCTCTGGTGGCCTGCGCATGATGGCAGCCTGTCGCGACGTGCTGGACCAGCGCAGCGGGCCACAGCCGCTGTTGATCGGTGTGACCGTGCTGACCAGCATGGAGCGCGAAGACCTCGCCGGTATTGGCCTGGACATCGAGCCGCAGGAGCAGGTGCTGCGACTGGCCGCCCTGGCCGAGAAGGCCGGCATGGACGGCCTGGTGTGCTCCGCCCTGGAAGCCCCGGCCCTGAAGGCCGCGCACCCGTCGTTGCAGCTGGTGACTCCGGGCATTCGTCCTGCCGGCAGCGCCCTGGACGATCAGCGTCGTATCCTTACCCCGCGCCAGGCGCTGGACGCCGGCTCCGACTACCTGGTAATCGGTCGCCCGATCAGTCAGGCGGCTGACCCTGCTCAAGCGCTGGCTGCAGTGGTAGCCGAAATTCGCGGCTAAGCGACCCGGTTTTTCGCCAGCAAGGCTGGCTCCTACAAGGAGGAGCCGGCCTTGCTGGCGAAGGCGTTCCTCTTATACCTTCAACACCAGCTTGCCAAAGTTTTCCCCGCTGAACAGCTTCAGCAGCGCTTCGGGAAAGGTCTCCAGCCCCTCGACAACATCCTCCTTGCTCTTGAGCTTGCCGCTGGCCAGCCAGCCGGCAATTTCGTTGCCTGCGGTGCCGTACTTGGCCACATGGTCCATCACCACGAAACCTTCCATGCGCGCGCGGTTTACCAGCAGAGACAGGTAGTTGGCCGGGCCCTTGACCGCCTGCTTGTTGTTGTACTGGCTGATGGCACCACAGATCACCACCCGCGCCTTGAAATTCAGGCGACTGAGCACTGCATCGAGGATGTCCCCGCCGACGTTGTCGAAGTACACATCCACCCCTTTTGGGCACTCGCGCTTGAGTCCCTCCAGTACGTCTTCGGCCTTGTAGTCGATAACCCCGTCAAAGCCCAGTTCATCGACCAGGTAGCGGCATTTCTGCTCGCCGCCGGCAATCCCGACCACACGACAGCCCTTGAGCTTGGCGATCTGCCCGGCAATGCTGCCGACCGCTCCCGCTGCACCCGAGATCACCACGGTTTCGCCCGTCTTGGGCTCACCCACTTCCAGCAGGGCAAAGTAGGCCGTCATTCCGGTCATGCCCAGGGCGGAGAGATAGCGTGGCAACGGTACCAGCCTAGGGTCGACCTTATGCAGGCCCTTGGGCTCGCCAATGAAGTAATCCTGTACACCAAGGGCTCCGCTCACCGTATCACCCACGGCATAGTCAGGGTGCCTGGACGCCACCACTTCACCGACACCCAGTGCTCGCATGACCTCGCCGATACCTACAGGCGCAATGTAGGACTTGCCCTCGTTCATCCACCCGCGCATGGCCGGGTCCAGCGACAGGTACAGGTTCTTCACCATTACCTGTCCCTCGACAGGCTCGCTCACAGGCACGGTTTCAAAGGTAAAGTCATCACGTGTCACTGCGCCGGTGGGGCGCTTGGCAAGCAGGAAGCGGCGGTTGGTCCTGTCGGTCATGGCAAGGTTCTCTCTGGAAGGCAAACCCTGTTGATAGGCCTGCATCGGCAAATCGGCAAGGTCCAGCCTTGTGGCGAATGGTGATTGATCCATCTGGATGATTGAGCCTAGCAGCTAAAATCACCCGGTTCGATGGTGTGTTCACTGCGTGCCTGATGATGCTGCCCAGGAGCCACCGCCGATGACTAGACTCCCGCCATTGTCCTCACTACGTTGCGGGAGTTATCGATGAGCATGACTTTTTCCGGCCAGGTTGCCCTGGTCACCGGGGCCGGCGCCGGCATCGGCCGGGCCACGGCGCTGGCATTCGCCGCACAAGGCCTGAAGGTCGTGGTGGCAGACCTGGACGTCGCCGGTGGCGAACACACGGTCGGGTTGATTCAGGCCGCCGGCGGCCAGGCACTGTTCGTACCTTGCAACGTTACCCGCGAGCAGGACGTGCAGCAGTTGATGGCGCGCACTGTCGAGGCATACGGTCGTCTGGACTACGCCTTCAACAATGCCGGTATCGAGATCGAGCAGGGGCGCCTGGCCGACGGCAGCGAAGCCGAGTTCGATGCGATCATGGGCGTCAACGTCAAGGGCGTGTGGCTGTGCATGAAGCACCAGTTGCCACTGATGCTCGCCCAGGGCGGCGGTGCGATCGTCAACACCGCATCGGTCGCCGGCCTGGGGGCTGCGCCCAAGATGAGCATCTACAGCGCATCCAAGCATGCCGTGATCGGGCTCACCAAGTCGGCCGCCATCGAGTACGCCAAGAAACTGATCCGGGTGAATGCGGTGTGCCCGGCGGTGATCGACACCGACATGTTCCGTCGTGCCTACGAGGCCGATCCACGCAAGGCTGAATACGCCGCCGCCATGCACCCGGTCGGCCGCGTGGGCAAGGTCGAGGAAGTCGCTGCAGCGGTCCTGTACCTGTGCAGCGACGGTGCGGCATTCACCACTGGCCAGGCTCTGGCAATCGATGGTGGTGCCACCGCTATCTAGCGGGTGGGGCAGGGGAGGGCCAGGCCCTCCCGTGTCGATCAGGCAGCCTTGCGCCAGTTCAGGATCATCAGCGTCAGTACCCCCGCCACAATCCCCCAGAACGCCGAGCCGATCGAGAACAGGGTAAAGCCCGAGGCCGTGACCATGAATGTGATCAAGGCCGCCTCGCGCTCCCTGGCCTCGCTCATCGCCACCGTCAGACCGTTCATGATCGAGCCGAACAGCGCCAGTGCGGCAATCGACAGCACCAGCTCCTTGGGCAACGCGGCGAACAGTGCCGCCAGGGTGGCGCCGAACACGCCGGCAATACCATAGAAAATCCCGCACCAGACCGCCGCGGTGTACCGCTTGCTCGGATCTTCATGGGCATGCGGCCCGGTACAGATCGCGGCGCTGATGGCCGCCAGGTTGATGCCGTGCGAGCCGAACGGGGCCAGCAGCAGCGAGGCCAGGCCCGTCACTGAAATCAGCGGCGAGGCAGGTACCTGGTACCCGTCCGCACGCAGCACCGCCACACCCGGCATGTTCTGTGAAGTCATCGCCACCACGAACAGGGGGATGCCGATGCTGATGGTCGCGGCCAGCGAGAACGACGGCGTGGTCCATACCGGTGTCGCCACCTCCAGGTGGAAGCCGCTGAAGTCCAGCAACCCCATCACTGCGGCGATCGCGGTGCCTACCACCAGCGCGGTCAGTACCGCATAGCGCGGCGACAGCCGCTTGATCAGCAGGTAGCTGAAGAACATCCCCAGCACCAGGGCGGTCCGATGCTGGGCTGCAACAAAGATCTCGCTGCCGATCTTGAACAGAATGCCGGCCAGCAGGGCCGCGGCCAGCGATGCCGGAATGCGCCGTACCAGGCGTTCGAAACTGCCTGTGAGCCCGCAGATCACCACCAGTACGGCGCAGGTGATGTAGGCGCCGATTGCCTCGCCATAGCTCACGCCGCCCAGGCTGGTGATCAGCAAGGCTGCGCCGGGGGTCGACCAGGCGACCGTGATGGGCGTGCGATAACGCAGTGAAAGGCCAATGCTGCATACCGCCATGCCGATCGACAGCGCCCAGATCCACGAGGAAATCTGCGCGGTGGTCAGGCCGGCCGCCTGGCCCGCCTGGAACATCAGCACCAGCGAGCTGGTATAGCCCGTGAGCATGGCAATGAAACCGGCGACCACCGCCGAGGGGGAGGTGTCGGCCAGCGGACGCATTGGCGCAGAGGTGGCGTCAGGCATGCAGTAATCCTTGTGCGGGTGTAAGCGGGTTTTTCAGACTACGCTGCGATAGGGCGAGTTTTGCCATACAGCAACCATTGCATTTAACCGTACAGTCGCCAACTATGGACGGCGGTTTCGTTTCAGCTTTGGAGAGGGGGGAACAATGTACAAGGTCTACGGGGATTACCAGTCGGGCAACTGCTACAAGGTCAAGCTGATGTTGCACTTGCTTGATATTCCGTACATATGGTGTCCCGTGAACATCCTCAATGGCGAGACCGAGCGCCCTGAGTTTCTGGTCAAGAACCCTAACGGCAAAGTGCCGGTGCTGGAGTTGGAGGACGGCAGTTATCTGTGGGAGTCCAACGCCATTCTTAACTACCTCGCCGAAGGTAGCCTGTTCCTGCCGAGTGAACCGCGTTTACGTACGCAAGTGCTGCAGTGGCAGTTCTTCGAGCAGTACAGCCATGAGCCCTACATTGCCGTGGCACGTTTCATCCAGTTCTATCTGGGCATGCCCGAAGATCGCGTCGATGAATACAAGTCGTTGCAGAAGGGCGGGCACAAGGCGCTGAAGGTGATGGAGAAACAGTTGCAGGAAACGCCCTACCTGGTCGGTGACAAGTACTCGATTGCCGATGTGGCGTTGTATGCCTACACCCATGTGGCCCACGAAGCCGGCTTCCTGCTGGATGATTACCCGAAGATTCGCGCCTGGCTGGAACGCGTGGCCTCGCATGAGCGGCATGTGCCCATGATCGATTGATGGTGTTTTGCCGGCAGGGGGCAGCCCTGCCGGCCAAGCGCTGTCAGACCGCCGAGAACCGCTGGTTCAGGTAATCGATGATCACCTTGGACTCGTACATCCAGGTGGTCTTGCCGTCTTCCTCGATGCGCAGGCACGGCACCTTGATCTTGCCGCCTTGCTCCAGCAGGGCCTGGCGATCCTGTTCGTTGTTCTTCGCGTCACGCAGTGCCACCGGCACGTTCAGGCGGTGCAGTGTGCGGCGGGTCTTCACGCAGAAGGGGCAAGCGTGAAACTGATACAGGCTCAGCCCCTTGGCCTGCTGCTCGACATTCGCCTGGGCGGCCGCATCACGCTTGAGCTTGCTCGGGCGGCTGACCCAGTCGAGGAAGACGATCAGCTGGCCAAGGCCAACCCGCAGTGCTTTGACGATCATGGCAACTCCTCACAATGAAAAAAGCCGACCTGGGCAGGTCGGCTCGCAGAACCTCGGCCGATTACTTGATCAGGCTGAGGAACTCGCTGCGGGTGGCAGCATTGTCGCGGAAGGCGCCGAGCATCACCGAGGTGATCATCGACGAATTCTGTTTTTCCACACCGCGCATCATCATGCACATGTGCTTGGCTTCGATCACCACGGCCACGCCCAGCGCGCCGGTCACCTGCTGAACTGCCTCGGCGATCTCGCGGCTGAGGTTTTCCTGGATCTGCAGGCGGCGAGCGTACATGTCGACGATGCGCGCCACCTTGGACAGGCCCAGCACCTTGCCGCTCGGGATATAGGCGACATGCGCCTTGCCAATGAACGGCAGCATGTGGTGTTCGCACAGCGAGTACAGCTCGATGTCCTTGACCAGGACCATTTCACTGTTGTCGGAGCTGAACAAGGCGCCGTTGGTCACCTCTTCCAGGGTTTGGTCGTAGCCGCGGCAAAGGTACTTCATGGCCTTCGCAGCCCGCTTGGGCGTATCGAGCAGGCCCTCGCGGGAAACATCCTCGCCGAGTTGGCCGAGAATCGCGGTGTAGTGCTGTTCCAGGGACATGGATCTACCTGTGGGATTTATCGCAAAAGCGAAGGGTACGGCGGCTGTGACGGCGCTGCAAGCGCGGCGTTACTCGTCACGCCCTTCGAGCATGGTCCGCTTGAGCATGACATACACCGCGCCGGTGCCGCCGTGACGCGCCTGGCACGAGGTAAAACCCAGTACCTGGGCATGCTGGCGCAGCCAGGTGTTGACGTGGCTCTTGATCATCGGACGCTTGCCATCGAGCCGCACCGCCTTGCCGTGGGTGACTCGCACGCAGCGCACCTCGAAGCGCGTGGCCTCTGCCAGGAATGCCCAGAGGGTCTCGCGGGCTTTCTCCACGGTCATGCCGTGCAGGTCCAGGCTGCCTTCGAAACCGATCTGGCCAAGCTTGAGCTTGTGCATCTGGCTTTCCTGCACGCCATCGCGGCTCCAGTGCAGGTCGTCTTCCGGGCCCACGTCGATGACGAACTGATCGGACAGGCCGTCGATCACCGTCTGGTCGCTGCGCACGGTCGCGGCCTGGCGCAGGCTGGCCAGCTGCTTGCGGTCGGCCTTGGGTTTGCCGGTGTCGGCGCGATCATGCCGGATCGGCTTGACGCCATGCATCTGGCTCTTGAACAGGGAAAAATCGTCGTCTTGCATGTAAGCCTCCGCCTGGGCGGCGCAGTTTACGCGACTCCCCACAGGGTTGCAGTCAATCGTGTTTCTTCATCAGGTGCGGCGACAGGTTCAGCCCCCTGGCACGGCGCAGGCGCAACCGGCTGCGGCGCCAGGACCAGACGCCCAGGTACAGCGACAGCAAGCCCAGGCCCAGCACCACGGCAGCGCCGGGGCGGTTGTTGTTGAGCTCGCCCAGCGCCTCGGCATGGCCCAGCAGGCCAGCGACGCCGGCCATGGTCAGGAGCACGCCGAGTATCGCCAGCAGTGCCGAGAACGCCGTGGCCAGGCGTGCGCCCCAATTGCGTTGTTCGCGGGGACGCAGGCGCCTGGCGTCGAAACTGGATAACTTCATTCCGACTTTCCTCAAAGGGTATCCGGGGTTGGACCCGAACGCCCCAGAGTGGTTCCACTTGCCTGTCGGGTGGTCAGATCAGGCTGTTGACGGGTGCAACACAGGCAAAGTTGTCGGCCATGATCGCCATTTCGCTCTGCTGGATCTGTGCGGCCGGGATCACGCCGTCCTTGAACGGCAGGTCGCGGGTGGCGCAGCCGTCTTCGACCAGGGTGCAGCGATAGCCGTAGTCCTTGGCGCGGCGCACGGTGGTGCTGACGCTGGAGTGGCTCATGAAGCCGCACACGATCAGGTCCAGGTGGCCGTACTTCTGCAGCGTCTCGTGCAGGGTGGTGTTCTTGAAAGCGTTGGGCATGCGTTTTTCGATGACGACTTCATCGCCCTGCGGCTCCAGGCCCGGAATCCACTCGCCGCGCGAGCCCTGTGGGTCGAACAGGCCACCCACGGTGCCCAGGTGGCGCACATGCACCACGGGCCGGCCGGCCTTGCGTGCAGCCTCGAGCAGTTTGCCGATGTTGGCCACCGCTTCGTCCATGCCCGACAGCGCCAGGGGCCCGCTCAGGTACTCCTTTTGCGCATCGATAATCACCAGGCTGGCGTTGCTCAGCTTGGCCGGCGGATAACCGCGACCGCTGAGGTGGAACATCGTCGTTGGAACGGACATCAGGGGCTCCTTTGGATAGGGCTTTTCACCTATTGTCCCCTGCTTGGCGACTTATGTGAATGGCTTAGCGTGCATGCGGCGTGGATAGCGGCCTGCAGGCATGAGCACAATTGCGGCCAGAGGCGTATTGGCGGGCCCATTTGTGTTCCAGGCTGTTAGAATTGCCGGTCGTCTTTAAAGGAGTCTGCCCGTGATCACTTCCCGCCTGCGCACCCTGCGCGACCACATCCGTTGGGCTGTCAGCCGTTTTCATGAGCAGGGGCTGTTTTTCGGGCATGGCGCCGACAACGCCTGGGACGAGGCACGCCTGCTGGTGCTGGGTTCGGTGCATCTGCCATGGGAAGTGGCCGACGCCTATCTCGATTGCCGTCTTGAAGACGACGAGCTGGTCAAGCTGCAGCGCCTGCTCAAGCGACGTATCGAAGAACGCGTGCCGACCGCGTACCTGCTTGGCGAGGCGTGGTTCTGTGGCATGTCGTTCATCGTCGACGAGCGCGTGCTGATCCCGCGCTCCCCCATCGGCGAACTGATCGAAAAACGCTTCGAGCCATGGCTGGCTGCCGAACCCGCGCGCATTCTCGACCTGTGTACCGGCTCCGGCTGCATCGGCATCGTCAGCGCCGACGTGTTCCCCGAGGCCGAGGTGGTGCTGGCCGACCTGTCGTTCGAGGCGTTGGAAGTGGCCAACCAGAACATCGAGCGCCATGGTCTTGAAGAACGTGTGTTCACCGTGCAGGGCGATGGGTTCGAGGGGTTGCCGGGGCAGCGTTTCGACCTGATCCTGTCGAACCCGCCGTATGTCGATGCCGAGGATTTCGCCGACATGCCCCAGGAGTACCACCACGAGCCGGAGCTGGGCCTGGCCTGCGGCAATGACGGGCTGGACCTGGTACGGCGCATGCTGGCCGAGGCGGCGGATCACCTGACCGAGAAGGGCCTGCTGATCGTCGAGGTCGGCAACAGCCAGGTGCATGTCGAGCAGTTGTACCCGGAGGTGGATTTCGCCTGGCTGGAGTTCGAACGTGGCGGGCACGGGGTGTTCATGCTCACGGCCGAACAATGCCGGCAGCATCAGGCGCTGTTTGCTTCGCGGGTGTAAGGGATACAGATTTCAAGCCTGTCGCGGGTCAAGCCCGCCCCAACAGGGCCGCATTGCCGTGTTGGGGCGGGCTTGACC